>CAJAEK010000138.1 GCA_903938735.1 uncultured Actinomycetes bacterium
ACCCATCATGATCAAGCCACAGAACAACTTTTCAGCAAGCGTCCGACTCTCTAACGTGGTCGTCTTTGTTGTCACCGACCCATCAACGTGGAGTGCGAAGGTGGCTAATCCATCTATCGCTAGCTTCGTGCCGGGCGGCAATCACGGAACATATGTGACGAATCCAGGTATGCAGCCGCTACGAGTCGGCGCAACCAAGGTTCAGCTATTCGATGCGGGTAAATATATTTCGACGGTCACCATCACCGTCACGAAGTAATGTCGTTTGGGCTAAGCACCAGTAGCGACAACGCCCCACATAATTAAAACGCCAAGCACGGTTGCAACGATGGTCCAACGCGACGAATGCTTGGCGTGCGCCTCGGGCAAGATATGTGACGTCGCGAGATAAATAACAAAGCCAGCGAAGAGCGCCAGATAGAGCGAGATGGTAGATGAGCTGAAGGCAGCGTAAGAACCAACCGCAGCACCGCTTAACCGACTAATCGCGTCAAAGCCGAGTAAGCCAATCGCTTTCTTGGTCCACAAATGTTCTTTAATTAAGAAGGTAACGGTATTGAGTCCATCGCTAAAGGCGTGGACCAGAATCGCTACGAATACCGCGATACCCAATGACGAGCTGACTCGGAAGGCCGCGCCAATTCCCAGACCATCGGCAAAGACGTGGCCGACCATCGCGACCGCAGCCCAGCTGCCGGCCTTATGGCTGTGTTCGTGGTCATGACCGTAATCAGATTCGTGCGGCTCGTGGGTCGCAACCGACTTCTCCACAATATGCAGAAGCAGAAAACCAAGAATCAGAATAAGCGCGACGACTGGTACGTGACCAAAGGTTCTGGTGTTGTCAGCGAATACCTGGGGAATGAGATCAAACCCAACCAAACCCAGCATCAAGCCAGCGGCAAGGCCCAAAAGTAGATGCAGGCGGTCTTTTACCTTCAGCGCTAACAATCCACCCATCGTTGTTGCTACTGATGTAACAAATGCGAGCAACAGTGCGCGGGTCATGTGAATATTCTATCGGAATACAGCATGATGCTCGCGTGAGTTCATCAAGCGTGCGCAAAGCCTTGGATGCAGCTGTTGCTGCCATTGGGGGAGAGCCACGCGCTGGCCAAATCGAAATGGCAGAAGCCGTGGCAAATGCGCTCTCGGATCGACACCATCTCTTGGTGCAAGCGGGAACCGGAACCGGAAAATCATTGGCATATCTCGTTCCTGCGCTAGTGCATGGCAAGAAGGTATTGGTTGCCACCGCAACGCTCGCGCTGCAGCGTCAATTAGTCGAGCGCGATCTGCCGCGCATCAAGCCTGCGCTGGAAAAAGAATTAGGTCGCGACCTTACCTTTGCGGTCTATAAAGGCGTCGGCAATTACTTATGTTTGCAGAAGATGAATGGCAATCCAGATGACCCCGATATGGAAGTTATGTTGGAAATCGGTGCACTCGAAAAAGACGCCAAAAAATTACGCGATTGGGCGCAGAAGCCTGGCGTATCCGGCGACAAGGATGATGCACCAGAAGTAGATCGCCGAGTCTGGCTTGCAAACTCAACTTCGGGTCGGGAATGCGTAGGAAAAGATGATTGCGCCTTTGGATCGCAATGCTTTTCGGCCGCCGCAAAAGCGAAGGCGCAGACCGCCGATGTTGTAGTCACGAACCACACCCTGCTTGCGATTGAGATTGTTGACTCGCACCCGATCCTGCCGGAACGCGACGCCATCATCTTGGATGAAGCGCACGAGTTCATGGACCGCACTACCCAAGCGGTGACTGAAGAGCTGACCGCGGGTCGGGTTGAGCGCGCGGCAAAGTTGGCCAACAAACATATGCCGGGAAAGGCGTCGGTGGCCTTTCAAAAGGCAGCCGATAAATTCGCGGAAGCACTCGCTGATTTCGGCGACGATATTCGCAATGATCCATCGAAGGGTGGCCGCTTGCCTGAGATTCCGGCGTCGCTCGAGGCACCATTGCGTGCCGTCAAGGAATCCTCGCAAGCAGTGATTGCACTGATTAACGCCGATGGCGATGTTATCGATCCAGACAGTAATGCCGAACGCGCGCGTTGCAAGGGTGCGGTCAACGAGGTCTTGCAGACCGCGACCAAGATGATGAAATCTAAGGCGCATCAGGTGATGTGGTACGAACCGACATTTTCAACTTTGTACTTAGCCCCGTTGACCGTCTCGGGTGTCTTGCGCGAAAATCTATTGACCAAGTCACCCGTCATCGCGACCAGCGCAACGCTTTCGGTGGGGAAGAGCTTCGATGCGATTGCGAAATCAATTGGCTTCGTTGTTAACGCCGAGGACGAAGAGTTCGACGAAGGCGCAGTCGATCCCGCCAATGTGCAGATGCTCGATGTTGGTTCGCCCTTTGATTTCGCTAATCAAGGCATGTTGTATTTGCCCAAGCATCTACCCGAGCCCGGTCGGGATGGCCCGAGCAAAGAGGTACTGGAAGAGTTGGCAGAGTTGATCGATGCCGCCGGCGGTCGCACGCTTGCGTTGTTCTCATCGTGGCGCGGTGTGGAGATGGCCGATGAATATCTGCGCAAAGTCTTGGCAGAGCTGCCGATCAAGGTAATTACGCAACGACGCGGCGATTCGGTTGGTGCGTTGGTCGAAAAGTTCTCGGATGATCCAACGTCCATTTTGATCGGAACGCTCTCGCTCTGGCAGGGCATCGACGTGCCAGGACCTGCGTGCACGCTGGTGGCGATTGATCGAATCCCATTCCCGCGGCCTGACGAACCAGTGATGGCGGCACGCGCTGCCGAAGCAGACGAAGCTGGCGGCAGTGGATTCCGACAGGTCTCGTTACCTCGTGCCGCGTTGTTGTTGGCGCAGGGCACGGGTCGCTTGATTCGTTCGATTGATGATCGTGGCGTTGTGGCCATCTTGGATTCGCGAATCGTGCACAAGTCGTATGGCAATATTTTGTTGAATTCAATGCCGCCTTTCTGGCGAACTAACGATCCGGATATTGTCCGAGAATCGCTGTTGCGTTTACATCAGCAATACAGCAAGTAATTACCTCGCTCCACAGCGCCCCGTTCTCCACACCCTTTGGTCGATCTTCATCGCACCCGTTCGGCTTGCACCAGAGTCCACTCATGCATATTCGGCGGTGGTGCGGACTCGTGGCTGGGTGCGCGTTGTTGCTTGTGCAGACTGGGTGCGGACGAGCTGAGGGATCTCGTTTTGTGCCCGGCGATATACAGAACAATCCGGCGGTCTCCACCAGCCTCCCAGTCGGAGTGGACTCCGCCGCATTGTCTGCCGTCATTGGTTACGTCGATGCCTTGAATATCGCGGCAAAGACCGGCGATACCTTGGCGCTGCGAATGTCAGCACAAGTGGGCTGCGGGTGTTTAAAGATTGCAAAATCCTTCGAAGCTATTTATTCGACTTCCAATTTAATCGGTGCGACATATCGCATTACTGGATTCACGGTGCTTGAAAATTCGGCCGACGAAATCCGTTTGCGGGTAATTATCGCGATGTCCAAGGCGGTACATGTGGACCGGGCGACGGGCGCACGAACCGCATGGAGCGGCGCAATAACTCCCACGCTATTTATCCTGCAGCCCATCGATGGCACGTGGTGGATTGTGCAGACCGAATGAAGCGGTTGTTCGTACTGTTGACCGCGCTATTGGTTCTGTCGCTTCTTCCGGCACGCGCCGCCGAGAATTGCAGTACTCAAGTCTGCGTGCAGGTCTATACCGACCCCACAACCGGTCGAGTCATCATCAAAGCGCATCGGACCGCACCAACACCAGCGCCGCGACCCACCCGCACCTACGTCTATCGTCCATATACGCCACGACCAGTACCTACACGTCCTTATGTGCCGCGACCACGTGCCACCCATCGCGCAGCGCCGGTAATCAACACTGCACTCTCGTTGGCAGATCAACTCTCGCAACTAATCCCTACTCACTCCATCCATGTTCAACCAACATCGCGGGCGCTGACTAATGTGCCCACGTACTTCTGGAGTGATACCGACCCAACCTTCACTACCGCAGTCAATATCTTGGGCGTACCAGTGTCAGTTTTTCTCAAGCCGGCATTTGTGTGGAACTTTGGCGATGGCACCGTGTCACAAAGTTTCAGTGATCGTGGTGGGCCATATCCAGCAGGCGATGTGACTCATCTCTATCGAATAGCAGGCACGTACACCGCCACACTCAATGTCTCATGGGCGGGCACATGGGCGGCAAACAATTTCAGTTATCCAGTATTAGGTGGCGCAATTGTGCAGACGACTACCGTGCAAGTGACGGTCGTGCCTGGACCTACTCGCTACAACAATTAACACGGGATGTATGTCCACAGTCTGGTCTCCGGCACAACCGTCCGCCATGAAAGAGTGCCAGCTTTGGCACATGACAACACTTACTTCTTCCAATGACCTACCTGATGCACTTTCCTATCTAGGCACCGATGCCGAGCTCAAAAAGGCGCTCAAATCTATTCATCCCATCAACTACACCAGCGA
>CAJAEK010000139.1 GCA_903938735.1 uncultured Actinomycetes bacterium
CTGAAACAGCAGAATCGCGCACTGGTTGACCAACGAGATGCGCTTATTAATGAGACAAACGTATTGTCTTCGCCTGATCAGCTGGCAGCGGCAGCGAAGAAACTGGGAATGGTTCCCGCAACGACCATTCATTATTTGGATTTGAGTAAAGCTCCAGTTGCTCCAACAGCGCCAGTGATGACGCTGGTTATTCCTTCGGCCGGCGCAACTCCTGCTCTTACGGCCCCACAAGCTGGGGGAGTGAAGTAATGGCGCATCGCGATCTGTATCAACGTCGCATCCGTGCGATGGTGGGAATCATGGTTGTGACGCTCGTCGTCATTGCGCTGCGATTGATTGATGTTCAAGCAGTACAAGCGAGCTCGATCAGCAAGCGCGCTACCAACGAAATGATGATGACCTCAACCCTGCTCGCTCCTCGCGGTGAAATTACCGACGTCAATGGCGTAGAGCTTGCGCGAAGCGTAGACGCGATCACGATTGTCGTAGATCAAACGATGATTGCTGATCCCGCGACGACCGCATCGGTTGTATCTCCGATCTTGAATATTCCAGCCGCCAATCTGCTGCCGATGTTAACTGGCACGAAGCGATATCAAATTATCGCCAAGGATGTTGCGCCGGCGGTCTGGCAAAATCTCCAGACGACACTCACGACATACAACCGCGCGAGTGGCTTGTCGAAGCGCATCGTCGGCTTCTTTTCAGAACGCGGGTATGTCCGCGAATACCCAACCGGCAAGCTTGCCGCTTCACTCGTCGGAATTACTAATGCAGCAGGTGTGGGTGCATCAGGTATTGAGTCCAGCCTTGAATCAAAGCTGGCCGGCACAAATGGCGAATACCTCTATGCAAATGGCGCGGGAACAATCATTCCTGGTTCTGCAATTATCAAGACCGAGGCAAAGGCCGGAACCGGCGTACAGCTCACGATTAACCGCGACGTTGAATGGGTTGCGCAAGATGCGATTGCTTCCGCCGTGAAATCTGCAAAAGCCGCCTCGGGCACGGTCATCGTGATGGACCCAAAGACCGGTCGGATTTTGGCCGAGGCAAGCGCGCCATCCTTTGATCCATCGATTCCAAAAACTATTACTCAAGATAGTCTTCGCAATCCTGCAGTTCAGGATATGTACGAACCAGGATCAACTGGCAAGGTAATCACGTTATCCGCTGCGCTCGAAGAAAAGAACATCACTCCAACATCAGTATTCACTGTGCCTTATTCGTTTAAATTTGCAGGTGGCAGCTACCACGATGCGGAGCATCATGGCGTAGAACACCTAACCGCAACCGGCGTCTTAGCGCAGTCAAGTAACGTCGGCGCGATCCAAATCGGAGCGACCATGTCGCACGACACCTTGTATAGCTATCTCACAAAATTTGGAATTGGTTCAAGTACGGGTTCTGGCTTGCCAGGCGAGCAAGTGGGACAGCTTCCGCCGGTGGCGTCGTGGTCAAATTCTTCTGCACCAACGATCTCCTTCGGCCAGGGATACTCGGTCACGGCTTTGCAGGCAACCAGCGTTATGGCGACAATCGCGAACGATGGTGTTCGCGTAACGCCAACCGTCATTGCGGGCACCACGGATAGCAGCGGACATTACGCGCCAGCGGCAAACCAACAGAGCGTCCGTGTCGTCAGTTCACAGACCGCGCAGCAAGTCCGCACCATGCTCGAGAGTGTTGTATCGCAAAATGGAACAGCACCAGCTGCCGCTATCCCGGGATACCGGGTTGCTGGCAAGACCGGTACCGCTCAACGCAATGACAACACGTGCCATTGCTACCGCGGTTACACATCCTCTTTTATAGGCTTTGCGCCAGCAGATAAGCCGGCATACGTTGTCAGCGTTGTTATTCAAAATCCCCAAGGTCAACACTTGGGCGGCGTTATTGCTGCTCCGGTATTCCAGAAGGTTATGTCTTTCGTGTTGCAGTCAGAACATATTCAACCAACGGGTGGCAAGCCAGCGCCGTATCCATTGAATGCAGCTGACCTCGCGCTAGCGACCAAGAAGGGCTAGCGTGGCATCGATGATTCGCCCGCTGGAACCACATGTCAAGACCGTTAACGAGCTCGAGCGATTTCTTTCACTTCCTGAATCAGCAGTTAGCGCTACATTCACCGGCATAACGGCAGATTCGCGTGCCGTGGAACCAGGTGATTTATTTATAGCTGCGCCCGGGGCCACCAGCGAATCTCGCCATGGTTCAGCGTTCGCTTCGGTCGCGATTGCGAATGGCGCCGTTGCGATTTTGAGCGACCGAGAAATTCCATCCGTAGATGTGCCCGTTATTGTGACTCAACAAGTCGGGCTGATGATCGGAGAAGTGGCAGCGTGGTTTTATGGTGCGCCATCTCGTTCGATGGC
>CAJAEK010000140.1 GCA_903938735.1 uncultured Actinomycetes bacterium
TGCCGATCACTTCACCATCCTGCAGGCCTGCCTCTTATCGTTGCTTCTTTATTCTGGCGCATCTCAATTCGCGGTCGTCGGGGTCATCGGCGCCGGTGGTGGTGCAATAAACGCGATTGCAACATCGACTTTGCTTGGTACTCGCAATGCTCTCTATGGCATGCGGAAGGCGCCGATCCTTAAAGTCCGTGGATTAAAGCGCGCGGTTGCGGCGCAAATAACCATTGATGAATCCACCGGCGTCGCGCTTGCGCAATCAAATGAAACCGATGCCCGAACTGGATTTTGGCATACGGGTGTTGGTGTTTTTATATTTTGGAATGCATTCACAGTGCTTGGCGCAGTCGGCGCGAAGGCTATGGGCAATCCAGCTGCGTGGGGGTTGGATGCTGCAGTGCCGGCCGCATTCCTTGGTCTGCTCTGGCCGCGACTCAAAGCGCGAAACACCTGGGCGCTGATGGCGGCGGCGATAGTTCTCTCGCTAGTTTTAACGCCTGGATTGCCTGCAGGTCTGCCGATTATTTCTTGCGCGGTCCTCGCGGTCGCGATTGGGTGGCGTGAATGAGCCCGCAATGGATCGCAGTAATCGGGGCTTCCGCTTTGGCCTATGCCTTGAAATATCTTGGCTCGACGATTCCGGAGAATTGGCTATCGCATCCACGAGTCCAACGGATTAATTCACTCATTCCCATTGCGTTACTAAGCGCTTTAGTCGCGACCCAAACGCTAGCGGAGAAAACCAAGTTGGTGATTGATCATCGTGCAGCGGGCGTCGCGGTAGCGGTTGCTGCGCTCATAGCAAAGGCGCCCTTCCCCGTAGTGGTTCTGAGCGCCGCTATTACCTCTGCTTTAGTTTTTCACTTTCACTAAAGCAAAGGCGATTGCTAAAAAATTAGAGAATTGAGAGTGACTCTAACTTCGCCTTCAAATCGTTATCTGATGGCTCGGTCATATGTGTGCCATCTTCGAAAACCAATACTGGAATCGACTTCATTCCGCCGTTGATTTCCATGACCTTGTCGGCCGCTGCTAGATCGACTTCAACGTCGATGTAGTTGTATGCAACATTGTTCTCATCGAGGAAACGCTTAGAACGACGGCAATCTCCGCACCAATCAGCGCCGTACATGGTGATTTCTTTTGACATCTTTCGTACTCCTTCGTTTCGCGTTCCGTTTGTGAATGGGATAAAACTACTTGAGGTCCAAGAAATGCTCGAGTCCAAAGGTTAAACCAGGGGTCTTGACCACGTTGCGAATGCCCAAAAGTACGCCGGGCATAAAGCCCGTCCGATCGATGGAGTCGTGACGGATAGTGAGCGTCTCCCCTAGATCACCGAGAATTACTTCCTGGTGGGCAACCAAACCACGAAGTCGAACCGAGTGAACAGGAACATCGCCGACCTTGGCGCCACGGGCACCATCGAGCGCGGTTGTCGTGGCATCCGGCATCGCCGCCTTGTTTACGGACTTGCGAGCCTCGGTAATTAATTCTGCGGTGCGGGCGGCAGTACCCGAAGGGGCATCCGCTTTGTTCGGGTGGTGAAGCTCAACAATCTCTACTGATTCGAAATACTTGGAAGCTTGGGCGGCAAACTGCATCATCAAGACCGCGCCTAATCCGAAGTTTGGTGCAATCAGTGCGCCGACCTTTGGGTGAACAGATAACCATCCCTTGATCTGTGCCAGCTTCTTCTCATCAAAACCAGTTGTGCCGACGACAACGCTGACGTCGTGGTTAATCGCGAAATCTAGATTTTTCATCACGCTATCAGGATGAGTAAAGTCAACAACGACCTGAGCGCCACTCGTAACGAGTTGGTTGATATCGTCATTTACGTCAATCGCGCAGACAATCTCCATGTCACCGGCGGCGGTAACAGCCTTCACTACTTCTGAACCCATTCGGCCTTGTGCGCCGAGTACTGCAACCTTGATACTCATGCGATCACCTTTTCAAACTTTGAGGCGCTGCGGAACGGCCCCACTACGGCAAGCGTAGAAGGTTGGCCGAACAAGTCGCGCGCAATTTGATGAACTTGCTCGGGTGTCACAGCGGAAATCTTCTTAAGAATGTCATCGAAGCTGGTCATGCGGCCATAGACAAGCTCGCTCTGGCCATTGCGGCTCATCCGAGAGAACGTATCTTCTTGGCTCAAAACCATCGAACCCGAAACGGCGCCCTTAGCCCGGCTGATTTCTTCGGCGGTAACGCCGTGGGCTGCAATATCGAGCGTGACGTCATGCATTATCTGCGCGACCTCAACCGCTTTGTCGGTCTTGCATCCAGCATAGAAATAGAGAACTCCACTGCCGGCGAATTGTTGTGGGTAGGCATAGGTCGTATAGGCAAGCCCGCGCTTCTCGCGAATTTCTTGAAAGAGACGAGAGGACATGCCGCCGCCAATAACGGTCGCCAAAATACTTAAGGCAAAGCGGCGCTCGTCGGTGCGAGCAACGCCTGGTACGCCATAAATAACGTGGGCTTGTTCGGTCTTGCGATCTAACATTCCCACCTTGCCAATACCTGGCGTCTTAACTGGGTCAGCCGAGCGAATATCTGATTTCAGGGTTGGGACATCCAGGAAGCCATCACGTGAGAGCGCGGCCTCGACCAACTTCACTACCTTTTTATGCTTAATGTTTCCGGCGACAGAAACCACCATCTCGTGTGGCTTGTAATGCTTCTTGTAATAATTGAAAACCGCGTTGCGGGACATTCCTTTGATGGAGTCCACTGTGCCGAGCACTGAGCGACCGAGTGGATTATCGCCGTAATACGTATTGAGGAAGAGTTCGCCGACATAGTCCGATGGATCATCATCCCGGACAGAAATTTCGCTGAGGACAACGTTCCGCTCGGAATCCACATCTGCGGCGCGAACCAAAGACGATGTCATCAAATCTGCAATTACATCGACCGCCATCGGCAGGTCGGTATCAATCACGCGGGCGTAGTAACAGGTGTATTCCTGGGTGGTGAAGGCGTTCATCTCGCCACCAACCGCCTCAATGGATGATGAAATCTCCATCGCTTCGCGCGTCTTGGTGCCCTTGAACAATAAATGCTCGAGAAAGTGTGAAGCTCCCGCGACTGGTTTTGTCTCGTCGCGAGAGCCTACGTTGACCCAAATTCCTACCGTTGCGGAGCGAACGCCACTGACTTCTTCAGTGACGATTCGCAATCCGCTCGGGAGGGTGGTTTTTTCCATTACGGAAGAGTTATTACTTCTCGGCTCCAGCATCGGCTCCATAAACGTTGCCGTCTGGATCGACTGCTACCAATGAGAACTTGCCCTTTGGATCGATCTCTTGAATTTCGACGTTGATCTTGTCGCCGACCTTCATGACATCCTCAAGGTTCTCAATGCGCTTTCCGCCATGCATCTTGCGGATCTGCGAAATGTGGAGCAAGCCGTCCTTGCCAGGAACCAAGGAGATGAATGCTCCGAAGGTTGCCAACTTTACGACGCTGCCGTTGAAGCGCTCGCCGACCTTGGGAACAACTGGATTAGCAATTGCTTCAACCATGGCCTTCGCGGCTTCTGCCTGTGAACCTTCAAGCGCTCCGATGTAGATAGTGCCATCGTCTTCGATGGTGATATCTGCGCCGGTCTCATCCTGAATCTGGTTAATCATCTTGCCCTTAGGTCCGATGATTGCACCGATCAAATCAACAGGAACCTTGATCGAAATGATGCGAGGAGCAAGCAAGCTCATCTCATCAGGTGCATCGATTGCTTGGTTCATGATGCCAAGGATGGTCAAACGAGCTTCTTTCGCCTGCAACAAAGCAGATGCGAGAACAGAAGCAGGAATACCGTCCAACTTGGTATCAAGCTGAAGTGCGGTGACGAAGTCCTTGGTGCCGGCGACCTTGAAGTCCATATCGCCGAATGCATCTTCTGCACCCAAGATATCGGTCAAGGCGACGTACTCGGTCTTGCCATCAACATCATCTGAAATCAAGCCCATCGCGATACCAGCAACAGCTGCCTTCAAAGGAACGCCTGCGTTGAGCAACGACATGGTCGATGCGCAAACAGAACCCATTGAGGTCGAACCGTTTGATCCGAGCGCTTCTGATACTTGGCGAATTGCGTATGGGAATTCTTCACGAGTGGGAAGAACCGGAACCAATGCACGCTCTGCAAGTGCACCGTGGCCGATTTCGCGACGCTTAGGTGAACCAACTCGACCGGTCTCGCCTACTGAGTAAGGAGGGAAGTTGTAGTTGTGCATGTAGCGCTTGTGGTTCTCTAGGCTCAAGGTGTCGAGCTGTTGCTCCATCTTGAGCATGTTCAAAGTAGTAACACCCAAGATTTGGGTCTCGCCACGCTCGAAAATTGCGGAACCGTGAACGCGAGGGATGACCTCTACTTCAGCGGTGATCGCACGGATATCGCGCAAACCACGGCCGTCGATACGGACCTTCTCGCGCAAGACGCGCTGACGAACCAGCTTCTTGGTAACGGAACGAAGTGCGCCAGAGATTTCCTTGCCGCGTCCTTCGAACTGCTCAGCCAATTGCTCGGTGACAGCTGCGTTGATCTCATCCAACTTGGTTTCGCGCTCTTGCTTTCCAGCAATTGTCAGCGCGGTTGCAAGCTGATCCTTCGCGGCCTTTTCAACGGCGGCGTAGACATCATCTTGGTAATCCAAGTAGACCGGGAATTCTGCGGTTGGCTTTGCAGCAACCTTTGCCAATTCCATCTGTGCTTCGCACAAGATACGGATAAATGGCTTAGCTGCTTCTAGTCCAGCGCCAACGATTTCTTCAGTAGGAGCGCCTGCGCCACCCTTGATCAAATCGATTGTCTTGGAGGTTGCTTCTGCTTCCACCATCATGATGGCAACATCGTCGCCTGCAATACGACCAGCAACGACCATGTCGAAGACAGCCTTATCCAAATCAGAGTGATCAGGGAATGCGACCCATTGACCCTCAATCAAAGCAACGCGAACGCCACCGATTGGGCCAGAGAATGGCAAGCCTGCTAGCTGAGTCGACATCGATGCCGCGTTAATCGCGATGACGTCGTACATGTGATCTGGGTGAAGTGCCATGACTGTTACAACAATCTGGACTTCGTTACGCAGACCCTTGACGAATGATGGACGCAATGGGCGGTCGATCAAACGGCAGGTAAGAATTGCATCTTCTGAAGGACGACCTTCGCGGCGGAAGAATGAGCCAGGAATCTTTCCGGCTGCATACATGCGCTCTTCAACATCCACGGTGAGTGGGAAGAAGTCGAATTGGTCCTTAGGGTTCTTTGAGGCGGTTGTTGCTGAGAGCAACATTGACTCGTTATCGAGATATACAACCGCGGTACCAGCAGCTTGCTTAGCTAGGCGTCCGGTTTCAAAGCGGATCTCTCGTTTTCCAAACTTGCCGTTATCAATTTTTGCAACGGCGAACTTCACATCTTGACCTTCCATAGGTCATCTCCATTTCTTATTAAACCTGCACAAGGAAATGGATCTTCGATCGAAGCTCACGGCCCATTGTCTTTTCTTACAACGTCCGGAAGCCACTACCAAAGACCAATAACCCTTGCAGGTTTATTTGTTAAATGCCTGTACTCGTCGTTACGAGCGAGGCGGTCTTTATCGGCGAATACCGAGCTTTTCGATAATCGCTCTGTAGCGTGTTACATCTGTGCGAGCGAGATATTGCAAAATACGGCGACGCTTACCAACCATAAGAAGCAGACCACGACGGTTGTGGTGATCGTGCTTGTTGAGCTTTAGGTGCTCGGTGAGTTGTTCAATGCGACGTGAGAGCAAAGCGACCTGAGCTTCAGGACTTCCCGTGTCAGTCGCGGAAGCGCCGAATTTTGTGATGATCTCTTTTTTCTCTGCTGGCTGTAGTGCCATGTGGTACTCCCATTACTGTCACGAGGGCCTCGGTGTGACTCACGAAGGCACGCTTACTCGCTTGATGTGAGGCAAAGGCTACCAGCGGGGTATCCGGGGTAGGAAATCGGGGTCGATTTACGCGGGGAATCCCCGAGAAACTATCCGAGCAAAATGGTTCGAGCCGCGTCACAGTCCTTTGCCATTTGGACCAACAGTGGATCCAGGCCATCGAACTTCACGGTGTCGCGCAGACGCGAAATGAATTCAAGTTTTGCATCTTGGTCATACAAATCTAAGCCGGTCTTATCCAGCGCATAAGCCTCTACTTGTCGACCACGCACTCCGGGAAATGTTGGATTAGTACCAATCGAAATGGCCGAGGCGTAACGCTCTCCCCCAACGTTGAGCCAACCTGCATAAATTCCATCTGCCGGAATAGTTGCCCACGAATCTAATCCGATATTCGCAGTCGGATAACCAATCTCGCGGCCGCGCTTCTCGCCGTGCACAACTGGGCCTACTAAGTAGTGAGGACGAGTTAAGAGTTCTGCTGCTCGTTCAACATCGCCATCGACAATCAGGTGGCGGATTCGTGTGGACGATATCGGCGCACCACGATTCTCTTCCAGCGATACAACGGTGACATCAAAGCCCTTGTTCGCTTTTTTTAAGCTCTCGGCGTTGCCCGCTGCCTTGTGACCAAATGTGAAGTTGGCGCCAATCACAACGTGGCTAGCGTGCAAACGGTCTACCAAAATCTGATCAATAAATTCTTCCGGCGGTAGCGCGGCAAATTCCTTTGTGAAATCGATGACCACTACATCATCAGCCCCGTGTTCCTTCAAGAGCTCTACTCGGTCGGCCAACGGCAAGAGTTGTGACGGGGTGCGCTCCGGCGCAAAGACAGAGGTGGGATGAGGGTAAAAAGTAAGAGCGGTCGTATGCCCATGTTCTTTAGCTAACGCAATGAGCTCTTGGTGGCCACGATGAACACCATCGAAAATTCCGATGATGACTGCTGTCTCACGCTGGCTCATTCAACTATTCTTTCACAGCAACCATGATGGGCGTCGCCAAAGTTTTTCCGCCAAATTCTTTATTGGTGATGAGCGCTGCAAAATCTCCATCCGGTCCGACGCCGGCATAGACCGAGCTCTCCGGATTTGCGACAAGCTGGCGACCAAAAGAAATCTCGCGCATCTCATCAAAGGTCAATTCCCGAACCGGCAAGACTCGCTTAATTCCATCAACAACAGATACCGGCTCGGCTGACTCATATTCGCCACATTCATCGATCGTGAATGGTGCGACTAGCGCGCGTCGCAAAGCAGTGAGGTGTCCCCCGACTTTCAGAACATCGCCCAGATCGCGAGCAATAGATCGGATATATGTTCCGGCAGAACAATGAACAACAACATCAATATCGATGAATTCGCCGATTCGAACTATCTGCTTAATCTCGATGGATTCAATCGTTACTTCTCGTGCTGGCAATTCCACGACTTCACCTTCGCGCACGCGCTGATGCGCGGTCTTGCCATCGACTTTAATCGCCGAGACTGAGCTTGGACGTTGCATGATGGTGCCCACCATTTCAGCAAGGCCTGCTCTAATTGCTTCATTCGAAATGGCAGATGCATCAGCCGTAGATATGACATCGCCTTCGCGATCGTCCGTGTGTGTAGCGGCGCCTAGACGAATACTTCCTTCGTACGCTTTTCTGCCATCCGTGATGTACGGCAACAACCGAGTAGCTACCCCAAGGCCAAGTACTAATACACCGGTCGCCATTGGATCGAGCGTGCCGGCGTGGCCGACTTTCTTGGTGCCAAAGCGCTTGCGAATCTTTGCAACCACATCGTGGCTCGTCATCCCACTGGGCTTATCCACCAGGAGAAAACCATTCATAAGCTCTGGAATTACTCGTGCTTCTTATATGGGTCGGCTTCACCAATTGGCTTTGCGCTCTTGCGCAATTTTGCCAATTCTTCATCGGCCTTACGCGCTTGCGAGAGAACATCGTTCATCGCGCTAGCGGTCTCGGCCAATCCGTCAGGAATGAATTCGATTGTTGGCGTAATGCGCAGACCGAGTGCGTGACCGAGCTCTGCCCGCAACATGCCACGTGCCGATGTAAGCGCGGCTGCGGTATCCGCTTGTGCGGCTGCATCGCCGAGCACGGTGTAGAAAATTGACGCTTGCTGAAGGTCACCGGTGACGCGAACATCCGTCAACGTAATGAAACCCAGACGCGGATCTTTGACCCGCGTCTCAAGGGCTGCTGCCACGACCTCTTTGATTCGGTCGGCAACCTTCAGTGCACGATTAGATGCCATGAGTTATGCGCGCTTCTTCTCGCGCATTTCATAGGTCTGGATAATGTCGCCAACTTCGATGTCCTTGAAGTTTCCGAGACCAATACCGCACTCGAAACCTTCCTTAACTTCGGTGGCATCATCCTTGAAGCGACGAAGTGACTCGATAGTCAGGTTCTCGCCAACGATAACTCCGTTACGCAAGGTACGAGCCTTGGCGTTACGACGAATGAGTCCATCTTGAACGACCGAACCAGAGATATTTCCAAACTTGCTTGACTTGAAGATATCGCGGATCTCGGCGTTGCCCAGTACGACCTCTTCATACTCTGGCTTCAACAAGCCCTTGAGCGAAGCTTCGATCTCTTCGATTGCTTGGTAGATGACGGTGTAGAACTTAATCTCCACGCCTTCTTGATCAGCAAAGATTGCGGTCTGTGGCTCTGGCTTCACGTTGAAACCGATGATGACTGCGGTAGAAGCAGATGCCAAGGTCACATCGTTCTTGGTGATTGCACCTACGCCGCGGTGAATAACGCGAAGGTCAACTTCGGCGCCGACATCAAGCTGCAACAAGGCATCTTCGAGCGCTTCGACCGAGCCCGATACGTCGCCCTTGAGGATGAGGTTGAGGGTACTGATCTTGGATTGCTCCATGAAGTCTTCGAGTGAGACCTTCTTGCGAGTCTTCGCGAGCAAGGCGTTACGCATTGCAAGCTGACGCTTTTCGGCAATCTGACGCGCGGTGCGGTCATCTTCGGCAACGATGAAAGTGTCACCAGCGCCAGGAACGGATGTAAATCCAAGTACCTGAACTGGACGTGATGGACCGGCTTCTTCAACCGTCTCACCATTCTCATCCAACATCGCACGAACGCGGCCATAAGCACCACCGGCGACGATTGCATCACCGACGTGCAGAGTTCCGCGCTGGACCAAGACGGTCGCAACAGGGCCACGGCCCTTGTCGAGGTTCGCTTCAATCGCAACACCACGAGCATCGTCATCGGCTACTGCACGAAGATCAATCGCTGCATCAGCAACCAA
>CAJAEK010000141.1 GCA_903938735.1 uncultured Actinomycetes bacterium
CACGTGACTTCGCGCTTTGGAAAGCTGCCAAGCCAAATGATCCTTCATGGCCAACGCCGTGGGGAGATGGTCGTCCTGGTTGGCACTTGGAATGTTCTGCGATGGCACACGCCTATCTCGGTGAGGAATTTGATATCCACGGTGGCGGTTTGGATTTGATCTTCCCGCACCACGAAAACGAGATTGCACAATCCGAAGCTGCCGGTTGGGGCTTTGCTCGCACCTGGATGCACAACGCCTGGGTTACCACCGCTGGCGAGAAGATGAGTAAATCGCTCGGCAATTCACTCCAAGTTGTTGAATTGTTGAAGCGCGTTCGCGGCATTGAACTTCGTTGGTATTTAGGTTCTGCGCATTACCGTTCGATGTTGGAATTTTCATTCGAGGCGTTAGAGGAATCTTCGGTGGGTTTCCGTCGTATCGAAGCTTTCTTGCAGCGCTCAAAAGAAGTTCTCGGTGCCGAACCAGAATTAACTGTTGCACCAGAATTCGCAGCGGCGATGAACGATGACCTTGCGGTCCCCGCCGCGCTTGCCTTTATCTCGGAGCAAGCACGCCTTGGCAACACAGCGATAACTGCTGGCGACAAGCAAGCGATTGCCACACATGCGAATAACGTTCGTGGTGCGTTGAACATTTTGGGCTGCGATCCATTTGATGCGGTTTTTGCCACCGGTTCAGCGGCTTCCACCGAGACGCTGGATGGCTTGATTTCGTTAGCTCTCGAACAACGCGAAGCAGCGCGTGCACGTAAAGACTTCGCGACCAGCGATGCAATCCGCGATCAAATAACCCAGTTAGGAATCACCATTGAAGACACAGCAGCAGGACCTCGTTGGACAGTGGGTCGCTAATGCGTCCCGGTAAAAAGCGTCGCGAGGCAGAAGCCCGTTCGACCCAGCGTGGTCCCAAGAATCGTCCGGCATCACAAGGTGGCCGTCGCCCTGAATCTCGTCTAGAGACCCGTCCGAATTCGGATGCCGTTGCTGGTCGCAACAGCGTGGTTGAAGCGTTGCGTGCAAAGGTTCCCGCAAAGGAGCTATTGATTGCAGAGCGCGCCGAGATCGATGAGCGCATGACCGAGGCGCTTCGTCTGGCCAAGAATCAAGATTTGGTGATCAAGGAAGTTGCGCGTGGGGTTCTTGATGGACTCACCGGAACGACAATGCACCAAGGCATTGCGTTGGTGATCAAGCCATTTAATTACAAGAACTTTGATGAAATGTTGGCCGAAGCAAAGAGCCCTGGCTTGCTCATCGGTTTAGACGGCGTCACCGATCCGCACAACCTCGGCGCAATTGTTCGTAGCGCTGCCGCTTTTGGCGCTGATGGAGTTGTTATTCCCGAACGTCGCAACGCCTCGATGACTGGCTCGGCATGGAAATCTTCTGCTGGTGCCGCTGCTCGTTTGCCAATTTCACAAGTGACCAACTTGGTTCGCTCGATTGAGGATGCGAAGAAGGCTGGCTATTTCGTTGTGGGATTAGATGCTGAAGGCGACCAGAGCTTGCCTGGCTTCACGCTCACCAAGGAATCGATTTACGTGATCGTCGGCAGCGAAGGTAAAGGCCTTTCACGCCTCACCCGCGAAAAGTGTGATGTCATCCTTTCGATACCGATGCAGACTGAAGTTGAATCACTGAACGCCAGCGTGGCAACAGCGGTGGTTCTCTACAAGGTTGCCGAGAGCAGAGCTCAATAAGCA
>CAJAEK010000142.1 GCA_903938735.1 uncultured Actinomycetes bacterium
GCGTGCCGCAGGTTGACCGATGCAATCTCGGCCAAGACGGTTGCTTCCTCGCCCTCGTTCAGCTCGGAGATATCCGAGAGCTCGCCGCGCGCCACATACCGGCGCGGGTAGTGATGCAACAGGTCATCGACAGTGTGGAGCCCAAAGGATTTCGCGAGCGCCGTAGCGGTCCGATCCCCTACGACCGCCTTGAGCGGGGTCTCCAACGTGGCCATGGCGTTATCTTCGCGCGCTGGCTCTACTCTTGCGGGGATATAGGCGAATTAGCCATTTCCCGCGTGGTCGGGGTAATCTTCACCCCTTAGCGAACCCCGATATCGGGGGCTCACCATTCGAGATTTAAGGGAGTTCACCATGGCCTCTACCTGCGACGTTTGCGGCAAAGGACCAAGCTTCGGCAACCGCGTCTCCCACTCGATGCGCAAGACCCGCCGCCGCTGGAATCCAAATATCCAGAGCGTAAAGACCCAAGTTGCTGGTGCAACCAAGCGTCAAAACGTCTGCTCCGGCTGCCTCAAGGCTGGCAAGGTCGTTCGCTAGTTCCTAGCGTTACCCAACAATTATGAAAAGGCTGACCTGTAAAGGGTTGGCCTTTTTCTTATTTCTGCATCCGTAAGGTTTAGCAGCTTCGGGTTATTCGAAGTGGCGGAAGCCCGAACTCGTGGGAACGTCGCGGTCAATGACTCGAACTGAGTTGCCTTCAACAACAGTTCCGATTTCAATCGCGCCTTCAGGAATCACGCCAGAAGTAGTCCCTACAAAGAGATGATCTTCTCCCCCTGCCAATATCCATTCCCACGCATCCGCGCCTAACTTTGATGCAATTTCATCGAGTACCGGTGAAGCAAGAGGTTTCGACGAGATTTCAATCCCCACGCCAGATGCCTTCGCAATATGTCCGAGCTCAGATAAAAGTCCATCGCTTACGTCGCACATACTGTTTACGGATGCAGCGGCAAACGCCTTCGCACTGGCGATATCCAAAATCGGAAGTTGATGTTGCGTCACGACCGACGTGAATTCGTCAGCACGGCCCGCGCGTAGCGCCGCTAAGCCCGCCGCGCTATATCCAGGCACTCCAGAAACAATGACCGTATCGCCGACCTGAGCGCCAGCGCGCGTAATTGCAGCACGACCAGTCGGCATCTCGCCTAGCGCTGTCATGGACAACGTGAGCACGGGCGAAGAAGACAGATCGCCACCAACAACAATCGCACCGACCGCATCGGCTTGTTGCTTGATACCAATCGCCAAATCTTCCATTTCTTTGATTCCGAAATCGGGCGTCAATCCCGCGGTCACCAGCAAGTACTTCGGCTCAGCGCCCATGGCGAAAATATCCGCGAAGTTTGCGACCGCTAACTTGCCGCCGATCTGCGCAAGGCTCGACCAGTCGCGACGGAAGTGCACGCCTTCGACCGCCATATCGGCGCAGGCGACAAGGGCGCGACCCGACTCCTTCATGACCGCCGCATCATCGCCAATCCCTACCAACATGTCCGCGTGTAACGGCGTATCACCAAAGACGCGTGAGAGCGTGGCGATGAGTTCAGCCTCAGTTGCCATATCGCCTCCTCTATCGACCCGGGAAAATCTGGTCTTCCTGACCCACTCTATTCGGGGTAATCTAGCGCTACCGAATTTAAGCAACGCAGCGCAGCGTGCTCAAGCAAATCCAAAGGAGCCACCATGTCAGTTCAGGTTTACATTCTGATCCAGACCGAAGTCGGCAAGGCATCAAGCGTTGCACAATCAGTTTCCGCTATTGCAGGCGTGACCTTGGCAGAAGGTGTGACCGGTCCATATGACGTCATCATGCGCGCCGAAGCCCCAAGCATGGAAGAACTCGGTCGTGCAATCTTGGCGAAGGTTCAAGCAGTACCGGGCATCACACGTACCTTGACCTGCCCAGTAACAACCTACTAAGTCAGACCTGTTATTTAATCAGCGCGCTTTCAATCAGCGCGCTGATTAACTCTGTATAACCAACACCGGCGGCGGCCATCAACTTGGGATAAACCGAGGTCGATGTGAAACCTGGCATCGTATTAATCTCGTTAATAACAATCTCGCCCGATTGGGTATAGAAGAAATCCACTCTCGCTAATCCCGCACACGCAATAGCCTCAAAAGCGCGTTTCGCCTGACTCTGAATCTCGGCTTCAACGCCAGCAGGTAAATCAACCGGCGTAACGAGCTCGGTGGAGTTATCCAAATACTTCGCTTCAAAATCATAAAATTCGTGATGACCCAGGATGCGAATCTCGCCGACCGGCGAAGCCAACAACTCTCCATCGCGCTGCAAAACCGCGCATTCAATCTCGCGCCCCACAACCGCGCTCTCAATCATGACCTTGGAATCAAAGCGAAGCGCCTCCTGAATCGCGGGCTTCAACTCAGCCGCACTCTTCACTTTCGTGGTTCCGCGCGATGAACCACCACGAGCAGGCTTAACAAAAAGCGGCAGACCGAGCGCACTGACATCCACATCGCCATCGTCGAAGACATCTATCCCGGCGGCCACTTTCAAATCAACCTGCGCAAATGCTTTCTTCGACTCCGACTTATCCATCGCTAATTCACTGGCGGCTGCACCTGAAGCGACATATCGAATGCCCGCGGCGTCGCACTCGCGCTGGAATGTGCCGTCTTCGCCATATGGGCCGTGTAATGCAGGAACGAGCAGATCAAGGTTGAGCTCCGCGCCCAGTTCCGCGGTGCTCGGAAAGGA
>CAJAEK010000143.1 GCA_903938735.1 uncultured Actinomycetes bacterium
CAACAAAATAGCCAGCACTCCCCCAAGACTTAGCGCCAGGGCTCCGTGACTATCCATCGCAAGCAAAAGCGCGAATCCCATCACAAGAGATTCCATAAAAAGTACTGAGCTGCCGAGAATGCGCATCGCTTACTCCGGTTCTTCTATGCCACTGATATCGCGAATAATCTTTCGAGCTTCGCCCGCTGTTACTACCGAACCACAAATGGTCACGGCCGAAATGCCATCACTGACCTGGTTCACCAGCGTGCACTGTTCCATCGCATAGGTGATTGCTATGCGCAGGTTATCTTCTTTAAAAACGCGTTCTGCGCCAAAAATCTTTATCGCAGCCTCATATAGCTTCTCGACTGGCAAGGCTCGTGGTGAAGAGTTCTGAGTCACCACGAGGCGATCAATCACCGGTTCGAGCTTCTGAAGAACACCATCGACATCCTTCTCGCCCAAGATAGCCACAACGCCAAAAACGCTCTCGAAATCGAACTCGCTTCGCAGCGTTTCGGCAAAGGCGTGCGCGCCGTGCGGGTTATGCGCGGCATCGATAATCACAGTCGGATCGCGATACACGACTTCGAAACGACCCGGTGATTCCACTTTCGTGAAAGCAGAGCGGACCAATTCTTCATCTAATTTCACGCCCGCAAATGCTTCAGCGGCGGCCAGCGCTAGTGCTGCATTCGAAGCCTGATGAGCGCCATGCAATGGCAAGAAAATATCGTCGTAATCTCCGAAGATTCCTTGGATAGAAATAAATTGACCACCAACCGCGATTGCACGTGACTTGACGGAGAACTCAACGCCTTCGCGATAAGGAATTGCAGAAACTGCGGCAACCTTCGACAACAACACTTTCGCGACTTCGACCGGTTGCGCCGCGAGGACAACATGCGACTCGGGCTTGATGATGCCGGCCTTGGTCTGCGCGATTTCCTCGAGCGTATTGCCGAGATATTCCATGTGGTCAAAGCCGATCGGCGTGATTACCGAGACTTGGCTAGCCACCACGTTCGTGGAATCCCACTCGCCGCCCATGCCAGCTTCGATAACGCCGAGATCCACCGGAAATTCTGCAAACGCGACAAAGGCCAGCGCGGTCATTGCCTCAAAGAATGAGATGGGATGGGGCTGCTTGCTATCAATCAGATCTAAGTAGAGCGCGATGTCGTTATAGGCGGCGATGAATCCTTCGGCCGGAATAGGTCGATTATTAATCGCGATTCGCTCGAGGATGCTCTCCAGGTGTGGGCTCGTGAAACGTCCGGTGCGGTATCCCAGCTCGCGATGCAGCACATCAATCATGCGTGATGTGGTGGTCTTGCCATTTGTTCCAGCAATATGAATCGTCGGATAGGACAGTTGTGGTGATCCCAATACATCCACCAGCGCCGCGATTCGATCGAGCGAAGGTTCGAGCTTGGTTTCGGGCCAGCGCTTAAGCAACGCTGCTTCTACAACAGCAAGTACTTCGAGATCATCCGGAGTTGTCATGGCTTACTTAGGCAGAGCCGCGAGCTGGGCGGTGATGCGCTCGATATCTGCGGTTGTTTGCGCCAACCGAGCTCTGATCTCCTGAACAACTTCCATCGGAGCCTTCGCCATGAACCCTTCGTTATCGAGCTTCACCTTTGCGGTGGCGCGATCTTTTTCAGCGGTAGCCAAGTCCTTCGTCAATCGAGCACGTTCTGCTGCGACATCGACTGCGCCAGTTAAGTCGAACTCAACAACAACCTTGCCGACTTCAATATTTGCAGAGACCGTGCCGGTCAATGGTTCTAACCGTGACACGTGGCGAACCGCCGCTTCGTAAGCCGACAAGCCCGCTGCATCAAGTCCCACGAATTGCGCGGATACCTTTGCCGACGGTTTGATTCCTTGGTCGTTACGGAAGCGACGAATCTCTGTGATTAACGATTGAATCTGAGTTATCGCAGCGCCCGAATCGGTATTGCGATTTGATGGATTTGCCTTTGGCCACGCCGCAATCACCAGGCTCTCGCCACCAGTAAATGAACACCAGAGCTCTTCGGTGATGAATGGCATCGAAGGATGCAACAACCGCAAAAGCTGATCGAGCACATGACCCAATACGCGCTTGGTGCTGTCCGCTTCGGTTCCGCCAGCGGCGAGTGAAGCCTTAGAAAGTTCGAGATACCAATCGCAGAAGTCATCCCAAGCGAAGTGATACAGAAGTTCACATGCTTTTGCGAACTCGTACTTCTCTAACAACGCATCGACTTCTTCGATTGTTTCATCGAGCCGCGTCAGAATCCATTGATCGATCGCGCCAAGTGACGAGAATGCAGGTAGTTCACCGGCAACAGTTGCGCCATTCATCATGGCAAAGCGAGTGGCGTTCCAGAGCTTGGTAGCGAAGTTACGAGCTCCGCCAATCCACTCTTCTGCCAACGCTTGGTCGGCGCCTGGGTTTGCACCACGTGCCAAGGTGAAGCGCAGCGCATCTGAGCCGTACTTATCCATAAATTCAATCGGATCGACAGTATTGCCGCGGCTCTTACTCATCTTCTTACCGAAGCGATCGCGAACCAATCCGTGTAGTGCGATGGTGTGGAATGGCGCAACGCCATCCATGGCAAATAAACCAAAGAGCATCATGCGAGCAACCCAGAAGAAGAGGATGTCGTAGCCAGTCACCAAGACGCTGGTTGGATAAAACTTCTTGACATCGTCGGTCCCATCCGGCCAGCCGAGTGTGGAGAACGGCCAGAGACCAGAAGAGAACCAGGTGTCGAGCACATCGGAATCTTGGGTGTAACCCTCGGGCGGAACATCATTGGGACCGCAAACAACA
The DNA here is from genome assembly GCA_903938735.1 of uncultured Actinomycetes bacterium. Classification (GTDB taxonomy): domain Bacteria; phylum Actinomycetota; class Actinomycetes; order Nanopelagicales; family Nanopelagicaceae; genus AAA044-D11. Next base: position 2,810 of record CAJAEK010000143.1, read on the forward strand.
ATTTCGCCATTAGGTCCGTAATAAACCGGGATGCGGTGACCCCACCACAACTGACGTGAAATACACCAGTCATGCATGTTGTCGATCCAGTCAAAGTAACGAGGCGCCATTTCTTCTGGCTCAATCTTGACCCGACCATCGCGAACAGCATCGCCGGCAGCCTTCGCGAGTGGTGCAACTTTCACAAACCACTGCAACGAGAGGCGTGGCTCAACGGTCGTATCGCAACGTTGGCAATGACCAACCGCGTGAACGTATGGGCGCTTTTCCGCAACGATGCGGCCTTGCGCGCGTAACTCTTCAACAACAGCCTTACGCGCTTCAAAGCGATCCATGCCATCAAACTTGGTGCCGGAGTTGGCCATGATGCCGTGCTCGTTCATGATGATTGGCATCTCAATGCCGTGACGAGTTGCCATTACAAAGTCGTTAGGGTCATGCGCGCCAGTTACCTTGACGGCGCCGGTTCCGAATTCTGGGTCAACGATCTCATCGGCGATGATCGGGATGTATCGATTAACCAACGGCAATAAGACCTTCTTGCCAATCAAGTGCGCGTAGCGCTCGTCATCAGGATGAACCGCAACAGCGCCATCGCCCATCATTGTTTCGGCGCGAGTTGTTGCCACGGTGATTGAGACTTCGTCATCGCCATAACGAACCTGAACAAATTCACCAGCGTCGTCGCTATGTTCTACTTCGATATCGGAGAGCGCGGTCAAACAGCGCGGACACCAGTTAATGATTCGCTCGGCACGATAGATAAGACCGGCGTCATACAAACGCTTAAAGATTTCGAGAACTGATTTGGAGAGACCTTCGTCCATCGTGAAGCGTTCGCGCGACCAATCAACGCTATCGCCCAATCGTTTCATCTGATCAAGAATTGCACCGCCAGATTCGGCTTTCCATTCCCAGACCTTGGCAACAAATGCTTCGCGGCCCAAGTCATGGCGTGATTTGCCTTGCGCGGCCAATTGCTTTTCAACAACGTTTTGCGTTGCGATGCCGGCGTGATCCATTCCTGGCAACCAGAGCGCCTCAAAACCCTTCATTCGCTTCATGCGAATCAAGATGTCTTGCAAGGTGTGGTCCAACGCGTGCCCGATGTGCAGGCTGCCTGTGACGTTCGGTGGCGGAATAACAATGGTGAATGGTGGCTTTGCAGAGTGCGCATCAGCGCGGAAATATCCGGCGTCTAACCACTTTTGATAGAGCGGAGCTTCGATATCGGCTGGCGTGAAAGCCGCAGCCAAATTAATAGAAGGTGTATCGCTCATAGCGGGTAAGTCTAGATGAGGTTACGCGCTCTTCTCGTCGCTAGCTTTCTCTGCCTTTTCGGACTTCTCCGCACGAGATGATCGCTTCGGTCCACCGGTTGGGCGGGTCACATATGTAGGAGCAGCCTCTTTGCGGACCGCTTCTGGAGTGACGATGACCTTCTCGATTTCTGGCTTTGAAGGAATTTCATACATAACGCCGAGCAGCGTCTCTTCCATGATTGCGCGCAAGCCACGGGCACCAGTGCCGCGCTTGATAGCAAGGTCAGCAACTAGTTCGAGCGCTTCTTGGGAAATTTCGAAATCGACGCCATCGAGTTCAAAGAGTCGTTGGTATTGCTTGACCAGAGCATTCTTTGGCTCGGTCAAAATTTGCATCAATGCGGCGCGATCGAGATTCTCAACGCTCGTCAAAATTGGCAAACGACCGATGAACTCGGGAATCATTCCAAACTTCAACAAATCTTCTGGCATAACGTCGCCAAAGAGGTCGAGCCTTACTTCGCTTGATACTGATTGAAGAGTTGCATTGAAGCCAACGCCGGCCTTGCCCTTGCGGCCTTCAATAATCTTTTCGAGTCCAGCAAATGCGCCACCGACGATAAAGAGAATATTGGTGGTATCGATCTGCAAAAATTCTTGGTGTGGATGCTTGCGGCCACCTTGTGGTGGAACTGATGCGGTGGTGCCTTCAAGAATCTTGAGGAGAGCTTGCTGGACGCCTTCACCCGACACATCGCGAGTGATTGAAGGGTTCTCGCTCTTGCGTGCGACCTTATCGATTTCATCGATATAGATGATGCCAGTCTCGGCTTTCTTGACATCAAAGTCTGCGGCTTGAATCAGCTTAAGCAGAATGTTTTCAACATCTTCGCCTACATAACCGGCTTCGGTCAACGCTGTTGCATCAGCAATCGCAAATGGAACGTTCAACATACGTGCCAAGGTTTGCGCCAAGAGCGTCTTGCCGCAACCGGTAGGTCCAAGAATCAAGATATTGGACTTAGAAAGTTCTACTGCGTCTTCGCGCTTTGAATCGCCCGATTGAACGCGCTTGTAATGGTTATAGACCGCAACCGACAACGACTTCTTTGCGCGATCTTGTCCGATTACATATTGGTCAAGGAATTCATAAATCTCTTGTGGTTTAGGAAGCTCTTCGAGACCAAGCGCGCTTGGCTCCTGAAGTTCTTCAATGATGATTTCATTACAGAGGTCGATGCACTCGTCGCAGATATACACGCCTGGACCGGCAATCAATTTCTTTACTTGCTTTTGGGTCTTGCCGCAGAAGGAACACTTCAGCAAGTCGCCGGTTTCGCCAATTCTCGTGGTCATGGCTCAAGGGTAGGACCTGCGGCCCGGTTAGGTACGGTGATTTTGGGTAAAAATGACGGAACCCTGTTCGCTTATAGACGAACAGGGTTCCTTCGATTAACGAATCGAAATTACCGTGAGGTAATTAAATTACTTAGAGGCCTTACGGCTAGCCAAGACCTGATCGATGATTCCGTATTCAACGGCATCCTTCGCGGTCAAAATCTTGTCGCGTTCGATATCGACACCAATTTCGGCAACCGGGCGGTTGGTGTGCTTAGCGAGAAGCTCTTCGAGCATTTCGCGGATGCGCATCATTTCGCGGGCCTGGATTTCGATATCGGATGCTTGTCCGTATGAGCCACCAGCAGATGGTTGGTCAATCAAGATACGTGCATGCTCGAGCGCCATGCGCTTGCCCTTTGTTCCACCAGCAAGGAGAACTGCAGCAACAGATGCTGCCTGTCCCAAGCAGACGGTCATGATGTCTGGGCGAACAAATTGCATGGTGTCATAGATGGCGGTCAACGCGGTGAACGATCCACCTGGTGAGTTGATGTACATCATGATGTCGCGATCTGGATCCATAGATTCCAGCGTCAAGAGCTGCGCCATGACATCGTTTGCAACGGTGTCATCGATGGGCTGGCCCAAGAAAATAATGCGCTCTTCAAAGAGTTTTGTGTAGGGATCAAGTCGCTTGTATCCATACGAGGTCTTCTCCTCGATGGTAGGCAAAACATAACGAGAAGTAATCTCGTTCAGGCCAGGAAGATTGTTCGGGGTAATCATTGGATTATTCACTGGTTCCACCGCCTCCGGTTACTTGTGATGCAGAGCGAACAACATGATCGAGCAGGCCGTATTTAGCGGCTTCTTCTGCATCGAACCAGCGGTCGCGATCTGAGTCAGCTGTGATTTGTTCAAAGCTCTGGCCCGAGTGCTTTGCGATCAGTTCGGCCATGGTGCGCTTCACCGCAGCGGTCTGTTCAGCTTGGATGCGAATTTCGGTTGCAGTGCCGCCGACGCCACCGAGTGGTTGGTGCATCAAGATACGTGCATTTGGCATCGCATAACGCTTGCCGGGTGCACCTGCGGTTAACAAGAACTGGCCCATTGATGCTGCGATACCCATCGCAACGGTCGCCACATCGTTCTTGATGTATTGCATGGTGTCATAGATCGCCATACCTGCGGTTACTGATCCACCAGGTGAGTTGATGTAAAGGTAAATGTCCTTCTCGGAATCTTCGGCGGCCAAGAGCAACATCTGGGCAGCGATTGCATTCGCCATCTCGTCCCGGACTTCGCCGACCATAAAGATGATGCGTTCTTTGAGCAGGCGCTGATAAACCTGATCGCTCATGGATCCGCCGAGAGGTGCTCCCCCGTCAGCCATCTGTGGTGTTACGAGTTCCACTGTTGCTCCCTTAATTCGTTTGCTGCATGAATTCGCGTTCTGCACTACTAGAGACAGTAACAATCTTTAGCGCGAAATGCTTCCGCAATATTGCCGAAAAGTGGCAGAAAGGCCCTGGGGCTGTTCGCCTAGAGTGAATTCGGGAGAATTCAGCGAATACGAGTGAATTCGGGAGAATGAAGCTTATTCAGCGTCTGCAGCGACTGGCTTAGGAGCCAGTGCTTCAAGGTCGACCGGCTTACCTGACTTGGTCACAACCTTGACGCGAGAAAGAACACCGGCCAACGCCTTGGCGCGAGCAACTTCGGCGACCATGGTGCTGATCTGTCCAGCTTCGGAAACTTCCTTGATGAACTGATCAGGAGTCATTCCGTAACGAGCAGATGCGCGGACCAAGTATTCGGTCAATTCAGTTTCGTTCACGGAGACGTTCTCGGCATCGACGATGTTGTCAAACAAGATCTCTTGTGTGAGTTGCTTGGTGGTTTGCTCGGTGACTTCAGCGCGGTGAACGGCGTCTTCCAAGCGACCTTCGCCCTCAAGGTGCGCGTTGACTTCGTCTTCAATGATCCGCTCTGGCAATGGAATGGTGATGTCAGCGATCAGCTTTTCGACCAACAAGTCGCGAGCATGCGCTCCTTGTTCGAGATGCTTAACGCGCTCGAGGCGAGTAGCGACATCGGCGCGAAGTTCGGCCAAGGTGTCGAATTCAGAAGCAAGCTTTGCAAAGTCATCGTTGAGCTCTGGCAGGTCACGATGCTTCACGGCCTTAACAGTGACGTCGACTTCGCCCTTCTCGTCATCCTTTTGACCAACGAGCTTTGTTTCAAACTTCTTTGATTCACCAGCAGTTAAACCTGCGAGCTCCTCGTCCAAGCCATCAACCATGCGGTTGGTGCCGACTTCGTAGGAGATGTCAGA
>CAJAEK010000144.1 GCA_903938735.1 uncultured Actinomycetes bacterium
AATACATCTTCGGCGTAGTGGCTGATTGGCCCGGTCTCAGCTGTTGTTGGTGTCGGGCGCTTTGGTGCGACTTTTGCTTCCACAATCTTGGTTGGCGCTGCTTCGATGCGCGCGTAATCATCATGAACAGCAACAGCTTGACCCGAGATAATTTTTTCGACATCGAACGGAACGATGGTTGCAACCACGCGATCCAGTTGTGAGATTGGCGCAGCAATTGCTTCAGCGGTGCGGTCATGCAAAACACGACCGAGTACGCCGGAATATGAACGACGAGGCAACAACAAGGTGAGTTCTACTTCTTTGGCTGCAGTAGCGCGGATTGCATAGTCAACGGCGGCGTTGGGCAAGCGGCGATCAGGGCAATCAATAAGTTCAAGCTGAACATCGGATAAGCCAGGGTTTGATTTCCACGCACTCGACACTTGATCCGCGCGTTGATCATCAATCACAAAGTGAACCGCGGTGAGATGGCGTGGGTTGAGACTGCGGGCGTAACGAATAGCGCTGATGGTTGCGATGTCGACGTTATCGACCAAGACCGCAACGTCGTGACGAGCGATTGTGGTGGCACGGTTTTCGCTCTTGTTCGCGGTCAAAGCTAATTGTTCTTGCCGATACTTTCGGTTCAAGCGAATCAAGCCGAAGGTAGCGATGGGGAAAATCAACACAATTAGCCAAGCGCCTTCAGTGAACTTAACGACCGCGAAGATGATGACGATGATGAGCGAGACGGCGCCTGATAGACCGTTAACGCCAACGCGTACGCGCCAGTTTCCTTCGCGGCGGGTATACGCGCGCTTGGCCATTCCGAAACCAGCCATCGTGAAGCCAGTGAATACGCCGATGGCGTAGAAGGCGACGAGCTTTGCGACATTTGATCCGACAACGACGAGCAAAATCGATGATGTAAGCGCCAAGAAGATAATGCCGTTGGAAAAGACCAGACGGTGGCCGCGCTTGGTTAATTGACGCGGCAAGAAGCCATCTTCGGCGATGAAGTTGGCGAGATAAGGAAAACCACTAAATGGTGTATTCGCGCCGGTATAAAGAATAAGCATTGTGGAGAACTGGACTGCGAGATAAAGGATGTGGCCCAGCGCGCCGTGACCGAGTACTACATCGGCAATCTGCGAGATAACGGTTGGTGTACCGCTGAGATAAGGAATCGCGTGGGTCTTGTTCGCCATCCACGAGACACCCAGAACGAGTGAACCAAGAATGGTTGCCATGATGACGGTAGTGCGTCGAGCATTCTGACCTTCAGGTGCCTTAAAGAGCGAGACGCCGTTCGAGATTGCTTCGAGACCGGTCAATGACGAACCACCGTTAGCAAATGCTTTCAGCAAAATGAAAATGGAGGCGCCGGTCAACAATTGTTGTGAATGACCGAGACCAACGTTTCCAGCTAATACTTGAACGTGGTGGAGCGTTCCGTGAAATTCTTTCCACAATCCCACAGCGATGACGATCGCAGCTGATCCGACGAATAGATATGTAGGGGCCGCAAATACTCGACCAGCTTCTTTAACACCCTTGAGGTTTCCGTAGAAAAGAATGGCGATAACGCCTAGTGTTATGGAAAGTGTGTATGGCGTCAGTGATGGAAAAGCAGATGTCAGCGCTGATGTGCCAGCCGCGGTCTGCACTGCAACGGTCACGATGTAATCCAGCATCAGAGCGACTGCAGCGACTTGGGCAACAACAATTCCGAAGTTGTCTCGCGCGACGATGTACGAGCCGCCGGTCTTCGTGTAGACCATAACTACTTCGCGATAAGACAAGGTCACAATCAGAAGTACGGCGAGAATGATGAATGTCATCGGCATCAAGATTCCGAAGCCGGCCATACCAAAAGCAGGTAACAAGTAATACAAAATATTTTCGGTGCCATACGCAGATGATGAAATGCAGTCAGAAGACAAAATTCCTAATGCAAAAAGTTTGCTCAGACGTTGGTGCGAGAGCATGTGTCGGTTGAGTGGCTTACCCAACAGCGCCTTCTTCAATTTGTAAGAGAGCGGATCCTTGAGGTGAGCGTGCTCTTGGAGAGCCATTGGTTCTGGCGCGTCATCAGTCCAAGCTTTGGGCACTCTGTCGTCTCTTCCGCTCGCGGTGTGTTGCAAATTATGCAACGGGGGCTAATTTTACTCAGGGGTATGAGCGTATGCTTACTTTATGGAGATGAAAACCGACCTTTATATCAATGGCGAGTGGGTCAAGGGCGATGGAAAAGTGCCCGTTTACAACCCAAGCACAGGCGAAGTAATCGCTGAGATTCAGACCGCCGGTGAGGCGCAATGCGATGCAGCGGTCACTGCTGCGCACGCGGCATTCCCATCGTGGGCGAAAACCGCGCCTCGTGTCCGCGCTGAAATTCTCCGCAAAGCATTTGAAATCATGACCGCCGAAGCAGATCAGATTGCTCGGTTAGTCTCGATGGAGAACGGCAAAGTTCTCTCGGACGCACGTGGCGAAGTCGCTTACGCAGCCGAGTTCTTCCGCTGGTTCGCCGAAGAAGCAGTTCGTACACCTGGCGATTTCCGACATTCGCCATCCGGCGACAAGCGCATTTTGGTCACTCATCAACCCATTGGTGTTTCCTTGCTTATTACGCCATGGAACTTTCCTGCCGCAATGGCAACTCGTAAATTAGGTCCAGCGCTCGCAGCTGGTTGCACAATGATTCTTAAGGCAGCAACCGAAACTCCTTTAACCGCTTTGTATATCGTCGATATTTTGGAGCGCGCTGGCGTTCCTAAGGGCGTCGTTAACTTTGTGATGCCATCCAAGACTGGTGCCATGATTTCAAAGATGATGCATGACCCACGTGTTCGCAACATC
>CAJAEK010000145.1 GCA_903938735.1 uncultured Actinomycetes bacterium
GTGTTGATGGTGCCCAGTGAAAAGCGAATGGAAGCATCTGCATCGGCTTCTGATCGACCCATCGCCATCAGAACGTGGCTTGGGCGCGGTACGCCTGCGCTACATGCTGATCCCGCTGACGCTGCGATGTCGTGCGAATCAAGTAGCAAGAGAACCGCATCGCTTTCGGTACCGGGAAAGGTGACGTTGACGATTCCGGGCAAATGCGCGCCAGATGCGGCGTTGATGTGCGCGGCTGGGATCTCACGTGTAATGCGACTAATCAAATATTCGCGAAGTTCGTTGATAGCCGAGGCGCGCTCATTCAGATGGCCGATTGAATCTCGGGCCGCAGCCACAAAGGCGATGATCGCAGGCGCGTTGATGGTTCCGCTTCGAATATCTCGTTCCTGTCCCCCGCCGTGCAGTACCGGGGTTACATCCAAACCGCGTTGCAAGATCAGCGCAGCAACGCCCAACGGTCCACCAATTTTGTGGGCGCTGATAGTCGCGGATGTTAAGCCAAGGCCTGCAAAATCAAAAGGCACTTTTCCAAAGCTCTGTACCGCGTCCGAATGCACTGGAATATCGCCAGCAATCGCAACGACATCTGCGATGGGCTGGATTGTGCCAAGTTCGTTATTGGAATGCATCACCGCAATCAGCGCGATTCGCTCGCGATTTGCTGCGACAAAATTCTGGAGAAATTCAATGTCGATAACGCCCGCGTCAGTCACCGGAATCAATACCTGTTCGGCGCCTTCGTGCTCGACCAACCATTCAATGGGATCCAAGACCGCGTGATGTTCAAAGGCAGATGCGACGATGATGGTGCGTTGCGGGTTCTCTGCGCGACGGGTCCAGTAGAAGCCCTTGATTGCCAGATTGTTTGCTTCAGTACCCGAACCAGTAAAAATAACTTCGGTCGGACCGCAGCCAACCAAACGCGCTAACTCTTCTCGCGCATCCTCAACATCTTTGCGAACCGCTCGACCAAAGTTGTGCACGCTAGAAGCGTTACCGATTTTGCGCATCGCCGAGGTCAAGGCAGCGGCAGCTACATCAGATAGCGGCACGGTGGCCGCGTTATCCATGTAGATGCTCATGGGCTCAGTCTAAAGGCTGAGCCAGATACTTACTTTTTGGCTTTAATCGCGGCTGTCGCCTGTGGGACAACAGCGAATAAGTCGCCCACGACGCCGTAATCGGCCAAATCAAAGATTGGCGCTTCGGCATCTTTGTTGATCGCCACAATCATCTTGCTGGTCTGCATTCCCGCGCGGTGTTGAATCGCACCCGAGATTCCGCAGGCGATATAGAGCGATGGGCTGACAGTTTTGCCGGTCTGTCCTACCTGATGTGAATGCGGATACCAGCCAGCATCGGTCGCTGCGCGAGATGCGCCAACTGCGGCGCCCATGGCATCAGCGAGCTCTTCAATCGGCGCGAAGTTTCCATCTGTGCCACGGCCACCGGAGACGACAATCTTCGCTTCGGTCAGTTCAGGTCGGCCGCCAGATACGGCAGGTTCGATCGAAACGACTTTTGCCTTTGTCGTCGACGCCGACGCTGTGACAGCAAGCGGTGTTGTCGTTGCTGGTCCGCTGCCCGCTACAACATCGATGGTGTTGGAACGCAACGTCACAACCGCTGCGCCATGTGTCACGGTTGCATGCACCGTAGTGGATCCGCCAAAAATAGATTGTGTAGTGATGCGATCTGCATCAATATCAACAGCGTCGGTGATGAGACCACACTCGCGACGGACAGCAAGACGCGCTGCAATCTCTTTGCCGCGCACACCAGAGGCAATCAGAACGACATCCGGTTTTACGGAATCAAAAGCGGCGACGACAGCGTCAACCGTCGCAGCAACGCCATTGTCGGTAAAGGAAATTCCGCCAGCGATCAACGCGGTATCAATCGAAAGGGTTGAGA
>CAJAEK010000146.1 GCA_903938735.1 uncultured Actinomycetes bacterium
GCCGAGGCCGCTGGGATTTCCCGGAAAGAGGCAATCGCTGAAGTTGTGACCGAAACTAAGCTGCCAAAGCGCCAGGTCTTTGATGCGATGGTGGCTCACAAAGCCAGCGCTCCCAAGCCCGATAAGATATGACCATGGCACTGCCGAAATCTTTTTATCTAACGACGCCGATTTACTATGTGAATGATGCGCCACATATCGGCCATGCCTATACGACCGTTGCCGGCGATGTGTTGACTCGTTGGCATCGCCAAAAAGGTGAGAACGTCTGGTTTCTGACAGGTACCGATGAGCACGGCGAGAAGGTCATGAATACCGCCGCTGCCAACAACGTTTCGCCGCAAGAATGGTGTGATCGCCTGGTCGAGAGCGCCTGGAAGCCGGTCTGGAAATCACTCAATATCGCCAACGATGATTTCATTCGGACAACTGAAGAACGTCACGAAGTACGAGTCGGAAAGTTTTTGCAAGGCCTGAAAGATGCTGGACATATCTATCTCGCAAAGTACGAAGGCCCATACTGCATTGGCTGCGAAGAATTTAAGCTGCCGGGTGATCTCGATGACGGCAAGTGCGTTGTTCACGGCAAGCCAGTTGAAATGCTCAGTGAAGAGAATTGGTTCTTCAAGCTTTCTGACTTTGCGCCCGCGTTAATCGAGCACTATACGAAGCATCCAGAGGCATGCGAACCCGCAAGCGCTCGCAATGAAGTCTTAGCCTTTTTGGAAAGCGGCGTGAAGGATCTATCTATTTCTCGTTCCACCTTCGATTGGGGAATCCCTGTCCCGTGGGATACCGCACAAGTTATTTACGTTTGGTTCGATGCGCTTCTTAATTACGCCACCGCCATTGGCCTTGGCGACGACGCATCATCCGATGGTGGCAAGAAGTTTGCTGAATTCTGGCCAGCTGATGTTCACCTAGTCGGTAAAGATATTTTGCGTTTCCACGCAGTTATCTGGCCAGCGATGTTGATGGCAGCGGGCTTGCCTGTGCCCGGCAAGATTTTTGCACACGGCTGGTTGTTGGTTGGCGGCGAGAAGATGAGCAAGTCCAAGCTCACTGGCATTGCGCCAAGCGACATCACCGACCACTTCGGCGTAGATGCGTTTCGTTATTACTTCTTGCGCGCGATTCCGTTTGGCAGCGATGGCTCATTCTCTTGGGAAGATATGGGCGCGCGTTACACCAGCGAGCTTGCAAACGATTTCGGTAATTTAGCTTCACGTTTGATTGCGATGATTGAAAAGTATTGTGACGGCGCGATTCCTGCCGTTGCGAACGATTCCGGATTATCAACAATGTTGGAGCAGACGGTTAAGACCGCAGATGCCGCGATTACCGCGCTGGATTTCCAGGGCGGCATCAACGCAATCATGGAGTTCTGCAAGCGCGTTAACGGCTATGTCACTGAGAAAGAACCGTGGGCGATTGCTAAAGATGAAAGTCGCACCGCAGAACTTAATGAAGTTTTGTATAACACCGCGGAATCAATTCGGGCGCTTGCCGTCTTGTTGCATCCGATCATGCCCGCCACCACCCAAACTCTGTGGGAATCCTTAGGCGCGCAAGAAACTCTAGGCAATATCGCCGAGCAGAAGATTTCTGACGTTGCTCGCTGGGGTCAATTGCCAGCTGGAAGTCGCGTAACCAAGGGTGCAGTGCTCTTCCCTCGGCTAGAAGAGAAGTAAGCGACGCACCAATGGCGGA
>CAJAEK010000147.1 GCA_903938735.1 uncultured Actinomycetes bacterium
CGGACGGAAATCTGAACCCGGCTATCTCGTTGAACTCAACCTTTCATGCCGGTGGCCCGGTTGGATATGGCCGGTATGGCAACGAATCATGGACCGCGCTCGAAAGCGGTATCAGCGCACTTGAAGGTGGCCAAACACTTCTCTATTCAACTGGCATGGCAGCAATCAATGCAATTTTTAATCTTTTACCTAAAGGCGCGGTAGTCACAGCGTCCAAGAACGGCTACACCGGAACCATGTTGCTGCTTGCGCAGTTGGTGCAAATAGGAAAAATTGAGACTCGATTGGTAGATATCTCTGACACCGACGAAGTCTTAGCAGCGCTTCCTGGCACTGCCTTGTTGTGGATTGAATCGCCTACCAATCCTGCGCTAGAAGTCGCAGATTTACCGACCATAATTAAAGCGGGCAAATCTGCAGGGGCAGGTGTTGGCGTCGATAACACCTTTGCTACGCCTTTGTTGCAACAACCACTCAGTATGGGTGCTGACATGGTCATGCATTCGGTCACAAAATACATCGCGGGTCATAGTGACTTAGTGATGGGGTCAGTGAGCACGAACGATGTCGCGCTTTACAACAGACTCAACGACGCTCGTAAGTTGGCTGGTTCTGTTCCTGGGCCGTTCGAAGCGTGGCTTGCGCTTCGTGGCTTGCGCACCTTGTCGGTCCGCATGGAGCGAGCTCAAGTGAACGCACTTGAACTTGCCACCCGGCTCTCCAGCCACCCGGCTGTTGAGCGCGTGCGGTATCCAGGATTGCCCAGCGATCCTCATCACGCCAGAGCGAAGAGCTTCATGAAAGGCTTTGGTGCGGTGATCTCTTTTGAGGTGAAGGGTGGGGCTTCAGCAGCCGATAAGGCGTGTGAATCCTCGACTCTGATTACCTATGCCACTTCACTGGGTGGAGTTGAGTCCTTATGGGAGCGTCGACACAGATGGAGCGCAGAGAGTCCAACGATTCCCACAAATTTGGTTCGACTTTCGGTTGGAATCGAGAACGTCGATGATCTCTGGGCCGACATTGAGCAAGCTTTAAAGAAAAGTCAGGGTTAATCCCAGCTGGTCGGGGTAGATTAGGACTATGTTCAAAGCGCTTCGACGGATATTGGCAGTTTTCGCCTTTGTTGCAGTCGTCCTTGGTCTCATGAAGCAGTTCTTCGATTGGATTGCGCAGAGCGAAGATGACAATCATGAAGTCTTTGATGATGAACACGAAGATGTCAAATAACTCTTCTGATTCTTCATACATCGCAGGGACATGCAATATCGGCCCAAGCGAAATCAAACGCCGCCAAACTGTAGCTGCACTCGGTTTCATCCTTACAATTCTTAGCGCTTTCTTGCTCGTGCATGGCCACGCAACTCGCACAACTCGACTCAGTGCATTTATTCCGGCGATGGTTTTTTCGGTTGGTTGGGTTCAATCTCGCCGCAAATTCTGCTTAGCCTTCGGTTTAATGGGCACCTTTAATTTTGGAAAAGCTGGCCAGTTGTCCAAAGTCCAGTCACCGGAAGATCTGGCAGCAGACCGTGCGACCGCGCTCAGCATTCTTCGCCAAGCATTTATCTTGGCTTTTGCCATCACCGGTCTGATAGTTCTTTTGCCGCTCTAACCGAAGCGAAAATAGATGGCACTGACCAATCCCAAGACGATGCATATCGTCCTCAATAGCGTGACTGAAGATTCGCGTGTCCTGAAATGCGCATGGTCGCTTGCAAACGCCGGCTGGGATGTCTTGGTCTGTGGCGCTACCGCAACAGCCGACGTTGATTCGCTAGGCATCGGATATGCACGAATCTGGCGATTGAAATTAAAGCCGGTCGTCAATCAAGCACAGGCGGCACGCGTTCTACGCAAGTTGCGATATTACAAGCGTCGATTCGAAGCTAAATATTTGAAGGCAAAAGAGCCGATGATTCCCAATTATCGGATGGCGCTGAAGGTGTTGCTCCCGGTCGCTCAGGAATTTGGTCCCGATGTTGTACACGCACACGACTACACCGCTCTGCCTATTGCGGGTGCGATTGTCGAAGCGTTGCGCGCCGAAGGCAAAAAGGTAGAGCTGGTTTATGACGCACACGAATATGTGCCAGGCGTTCCGCACCTGACCGAACCCATGGTCAAGATGTATTCGGCCGAGGAGCGAAAGTTCTCTGCAATCTCCGCATCAGTTCTCTCCGTAAGCGAAGGCATGTCAGATCTGTTGATTCCGCATTTGAACCTTTCGGTGCGTCCAGAAATTGTCGCCAATGATCCATTGGTCGCTGGTGCGATGCCGGCTTCGCGCAATCTTCGCCAGGACTGCGGGATTGGGCCCGATGTGCCGTTGATGGTCTATTCCGGCGCGGTTGCACCACAGCGTGGTGTGCAGACCGCGGCCGAAGCGCTTCGCCAATTGCCAGGAGTGCATCTGGTTGTCATCGCTAACCCGGCGAACGCCACTGTCATTAAGCTGCGTGAAACCTATGCCGATGTCGCTGATCGTTTTCACGTCCAGCCGTATGTTCCTAATTCGGAACTCGTCTCGTATTTGTCGGGCGCCACCGTCGGTTTAATACCGATTATTCATCGCCTCAACCACGAAATCTCACTGATCACCAAGTTTGGCGAATATATGCAAGCTCGACTTCCGATTCTGGTCAGTGATGTAAAGACTATGGCGGCCGAAGTTCGCAAATTGGGTAATGGCGAAGTCTTTGTTGCTGAAGATGTTGCAGACTTTGTGATTGCTGCTCGAAAGATTCTGGATGACCCAACGAAGTACACGAACGTCTACACGCCAGCGATGCTGAACGAACGCAGCTGGGAGCGCCAAGCCGAAGGATTACTAGCTATTTACAATCGCATTAGCTCTGCTACGCCTACGGCGCGCGAACCAAAGCCGTTTGTACTTTCTACTCCGCAGCCGGGGCGCCAATAACTCGGAAGGCAATACCCGCAAAATTCGCACGATCAAGCGAGCGACGACCATCAACAACCGCCTTCACGCCAGGGAAATTCTGTGCGGTCAGCGCCTTATATTCCTTGTGATCGGCTTGAATGATCAGACCATCGACCGCGCCACCCAGCGCGTAAGGCGTGAAACCTAGCCGAGTAATCTCTTCGTCGGTATACATCGGATCATGCACGACGACATCGGCGCCAGCTACTTTGAGCGATGTAACAGTAGGGAAGACGCCAGAGAATGCCGACTCCTTCACGCCACCGCGATAAGAAATACCAAGCACAGCAACCTTTTTGCCACTCAGCGAGCCAAGTTCTTCGGCCAGCAGTGAGACCGCATGAGCGGGCATTCCGGCGTTGGCTTCACGTGCAGCGCGAACAACCGTCGCCTGGGGATCGTTCCACAGATAGAAGCGCGGATAGATAGGAATGCAGTGTCCGCCAACCGCGATACCAGGTTGATGAATATGGCTAAAGGGTTGCGAATTCGAAGCAGCAATAACCTTGGCGATATCGATATTGGCGCCTTCGGCAAAAATTGCGAACTGGTTAGC
>CAJAEK010000148.1 GCA_903938735.1 uncultured Actinomycetes bacterium
CTAACGATTCAGGGGGTTCTCTTCGATATGGATGGCACGCTCATCGATTCTGAACCTCTGTGGCATCGCCACGAAGAAGAGTTGATGGCCTCGTTCGACTACATATGGCTTGAAGAGGACCAGCGATATTGTCTCGGTGGACCCCTCAGCAAGGTAGGCCGCTATATGTATGAGAAAGTTGGAGAGAAAGAAACACCCGAATTCTTCACGGACGAACTAATCCGACGAGTAGAAAATGATTTGCGAAATGGCGTTCTCTTTATGCCGGGCGCGCTTGAACTCGCTGAATCCATTCATGAAGCTGGCGTAGCACTCGCTCTGGTCTCCGCCAGCCCGCGAAATCTGATGGATGCTGCCTTAGAAGGCGTCGCGATGTCATCGCGATACGGACGCGAACTTTTTTCCCTGAGCATCTCAGCGAATGACGTGGTGAAAACCAAGCCCGATCCCGAGGGATATGTCAGCGCGGCTATACAGCTTGGTGTGGATATTCAACAGTGTTTAGCACTGGAGGATTCTCTCACCGGTATTCATTCAGCCACCGCAAGCGGTGCACGGACGATTGCAATTCCGCACTACATCACCATCGCCGAAAGTGAACGGCTGCGCGTTATTCCGTCGCTAGAGAACCTGACGATTTACGACCTGCAATCCTTATTCGATAGCATGGTGTCATGAGCGATGAAGTGACTACGAAAGATATAGATCGCCGATTCGTAGCGGGAGATAGAGTTCAACTCACCGACGCAAAAGGCAAAATGCACACCATCACCTTGGTTGCTGACCGAGAATGGCACACCCACAATGGGTGGCTCGTACACAATGATGTCATCGGCAAGCCAGAGGGTTCAGTAGTTGAAACGACCGGTGGATTGAAGTTCCTTGCCTTTCGTCCCTTGTATGCAGATTACGTGCTTTCCATGCCTCGCGGAGCCACCATCGTTTATCCAAAAGATGCCGCAATGATTGTTGGAATTGCCGACATTGGTCCAGGCGTTCGAGTTCTCGAGGCTGGAGTGGGATCTGGTGCGCTATCAATCGCCATGTTGAAGGCGGTTGGCCCAACTGGGCATCTCACATCCTTTGAGCGACGCGATGAATTCGCCGAGATCGCTACAAAGAACGTCACCGATTACTTTGCGGGAAAGCCGTCAAACTGGGATTTACATGTCGGTTCGGTTCAGGACGCGGTTCATGCCGGAAAATATGACCGAGTTATTTTGGACATGCTCGCACCATGGGATTGCGTAGAGATGGCAGCCACCGTTCTTGAGCCTGGTGGTGTCTTTATGTCCTACGTCGCTACTACGACTCAATTGTCACAAGTTGCAGAGGCGATTAAGTCGAGCGCTCAATTCACGGAACCCGAGAGTTTTGAATCGATCGTGCGCGGTTGGCACCATGAGGGGCTCGCGGTGAGACCACAGCATCGAATGATTGGCCATACAGGTTTTCTCATCATGTCACGCCGCTTGGCGCCTGGCACGATTGCTCCAGCCCGCCGACGCCGCCCTTCAAAGGGTGCTTACGGCGTCAGCGAACTCGAAGCCTAATTTCTTAAAATAGTTTTTACTTAACCTGCAAAACATCTACAACGAAGATCAAGGTTTCATTCGCCTTAATCGGACCCGCTGCTTGTGCGCCATAACCTAGCGCTGGTGGAATAACGAGAAGTCGTCGACCGCCAGCCTTCATGCCTGCAAGTCCCTCTTGCCATCCCTTAATAACCTGAGCCAAGGGAAAGGTAGCTGGCGAACCAGATGACCATGAAGATTCGACTACTTTTCCGGTCGACCATGCCATCAGCGTGTATTGGACCGTCAAAGTCGATGTTGGCTGAACGACCGCGCCGGTTCCTGGGTAGATGTCATGAACAACAAGAGTTGTAGGCGCGGCGCCGGTAGGCGCGGCAATCGTCGGTGCAGCTCCTGCTGTGCCAGTAACAACTGGATCGGTTGCTTGGTTCGATGTCACGGGAGAACTTCCTTTGGTAGTTGTAGGGGTAGTTGGGGTGGTTGATGACGGCGCGGGTGTGGTTTGAGTTGCGGAACTCGAGTTGGAAACGGCACCACCGTTAGTCGTGCAGCCCGCAAGAGCGAGCGAAGCAGCAGCCACGGCAGTAAGCGCTAGTGCGCGATACGTTGTTTTCATCAGAAACACCTCACAGATATTGGGGCAAAAGGTCGCGCAAGGGTATCAAAGCCCTAGAGTTTGAGCGTGGCTAACAAGAGCGAGTCGAGCGCAGGGGATAAGACCGAGCGCCTTATCAACCTTGTTCTTGCATTGCTATCCGCAAAAAAATTCCTCACCAAGTCACAGATTTTTGACGTTGTAAAAGTGCGAGGCGAAGCTGCATATCAAGGAGCGATGGAAAGTAAGGATCGCATGTTCGAGCGGGATAAAGATGACCTGCGCGGAATGGGAATTCAGATTGAAGTCGGTGGCCTCGATCCACTTTTCGACGATGAAGCCGGATATCGAATCAAGGAATCTCAATACGCCCTCGCCCTGCCC
>CAJAEK010000149.1 GCA_903938735.1 uncultured Actinomycetes bacterium
AGATCGATGTGCTTCATCACGATGATCAGCGTTTCGGCACATGCCAACAAACAAATAATGGACGATGTAAAAAGTAGGTCATGTAAGCCGGAGGCCGAGAAGAGCGCATGATTTCCCAGTGCGGCTACGCCAAAGAAAAGGACTAGCACGCCAAAGATTGGCACCTCACGAATACTCAAAAAGCGCTTCATGCGTTCGCCCCTGACGCGGCGGCAATGACATTCTCAGGGTTCGCATCTTTCGCGTCGAAGTGCGCTACTAACCGGCCCTCACGCATCACCAGAATGCGATCGGACATACCGAGTACTTCCGGAAGTTCGCTGGAAATCATCAAAATTCCAAGACCTTGGGCAGCTTCTTGCGATAGGAATCTATGGACTTCGGCCTTGGTTCCAACGTCGATACCGCGAGTCGGTTCATCGATAATCAGGAGTTTTGGATTGGTAGATAGCCACTTTGCGAGCACTACCTTCTGCTGATTTCCGCCAGATAGTCGATCAACTGAATCCTCAAGTGAATTGAATTTCAACTGCAACTTCTTTACCCATTCTGCAGCGCTCGCGTTCTCTTTAGCCTTCCGGATTAAACCGAATTTGCTTAACGACTTAAGAAGCGTGATGGATGAGTTGCGAGCAATGGAAACCGGCATGAATAGCCCCTGTTGGCGACGGTCTTCTGGGACCAACGCAATACCATCGCGCATCGCTTTGCTTGGCGAATTTTTCTGCATCTTCTTGCCCATGAACGTGACGGAGCCAGTTTCGTAGTTATCAACGCCAAAGATTGCCCGAATCACTTCAGAGCGACCAGAACCGACAAGGCCCGCGATGCCTACGATTTCACCAGCGCGAACTTCAAATGAAATATCTGCGAATTGCCCAGTGCGGCCAATTTTCTCCACTTTGAGGATGGTCTCACCAATCACCGCAGGCTCCTTGGGGAAGAGGTCGGAGAGTTCGCGACCAACCATCCACTTAACAATCTTGTCGGTATCAACTTCAGAAATTGGAGCGGTCGCGACGGTGGAGCCGTCACGCATGATGGTGACGCGATCGCAGAGCGCCATTACTTCATCCAACCGGTGGCTAACAAAAACGAGTGCTGCACCTTCGGCTCGCAATGATCGAGCTACGTTAAATAGCCGTTCCGTTTCGTTTGCAGAAAGCGCCGCTGTTGGCTCGTCCATCACAATTACTTTTGCATCCAGCGAAAGTGCCTTGGCGATTTCTACGATTTGCTGATCGGCGATAGAAAGTCCGCGAGCGAGACGCAACGGATTAAGTGGAACGCCGAGTCGGGTAAAGAGTGCAGACGATCGGGCGACCATCTCTTTCCAGTCGACGGTTTTGCCGTGTACTAACTGACGGCCGATAAATACATTTTCGGCGAGCGTGAGATCTGGAAATAGGTTGGGCTCTTGATAGATCACCGCGATGCCTTGTTCTAATGAGCCACGAGTTCCGGCAGAAACAAAGTCTTTTCCGAAGAGCGTGATGGTTCCGGCATCGAGCTTATGCACACCGGCCAAGGTCTTGAGGAGAGTTGACTTGCCAGCACCGTTCTCACCCAGCAGCGCGTGGATCTCGCCAGCGTTCAGGGAAAGGTGCGCGTCAACGAGTGCATGTACTCCGCCAAAACGCTTAGCGGCGCCATGTATCTCAAGGATGGTCTGCACGTGCGACTAACCTCCGAATAAATTGAATCGTTTCAATTAAGTTCTAAAGATTATTGCTTTGTGGAGTTCTGGTCAATGCATTTTCACGCTGAATTTATAACGTTTTGGTTACAGAAAATTAGCTCACTCCGGAGATCGACTTTCGAGCTCTAGCTTTTGAACATTTCTACTGTATCGTTTCAATTATGAGCGTGAGTATCCGTGATGTTGCCCAAAAAGCGGGCGTATCACTGGGCACCGTCTCGAATGTCTTTAATCGGCCAGATGCTGTGGCGCCATCGACCCTGAAGAAGGTCCAGAAAGCAGTGGCCGACCTGGGATTCGTCCCCAACGCCTCGGCCCGAACCCTCCGCGCGGGCAAGACGCGGGTGCTGGGCCTGGTCGTACCGGATATCTCCAACCCCTTTTTCACCGATCTCTCCAAAGGCGTGAATGATGCTGTTCTCGCTGCGGGATATGTGGTCATTCTCTGCAACACCGACGAAAGTTCGGAAAAAGAAGATAAGTACCTGGACGTACTCGTCGCTCAAAACGTACAAGGAGTGCTTATTACTCCGGCTCGCGATTCATATTCCAATCTGAAAGCGATTGCAGATCGAGGAATCGGGCTGACGCTGGTGGACCGCAGCGCAATTGGTTTAGAAGCGTGCAGTGTTGGCGTTGATGATGCACAGGGCGGTGCGCTTGCGTTACAACATTTATACGAATTAGGGCATCGCGACATTATGTTGCTTACGGGTGCAACCAATATTCCTCAGGTTGCTGAACGTGAAAAAGGAATCAAGGCAGCTATCGCAGATATGCCGGCCAGCAAGCGGCCACACCTGACCACCGTTCGAGTTGATGCCATGTCTACCTATGGCGCGCAAGAGGTGTTGGAAAAATATTTAAAGGATAAGAAGCTGGACTTCACCGCAATCATTTGCGGCAACGACTTGGTAGCGCTCGGCGCGATTCGCACGTTACGCGCAAAGGGCTATGACGTACCCGCTGACGTAAGCGTTATTGGTTATGACGATATTGATTTTGCGCAGAGCGCTACCGTCCCACTTACATCTATCGCACAACCTAAGTATCAGTTGGGTTTCGCTGCGGCTGAGCTAGCAATTGCGGAATGTGAAAATCCTGGCAAGCACACACACCAGCGGATTGAATTTCAACCTCAACTTATTGTTCGTGGATCAACCGGTCCAGTTTCCAAGAAATCGAAGGGTGCCTAGCCATGTCCAAGAACTTCAAGCGACAGTTTCCGAATCCGAAAGATTTGGCGCCGCTCCTTCAATTCCAATTACCCACCATTCATCGCAAGAAGCGCCGACTCGAGAATGCACTAACGATTTGGGATCTGCGCGAAATTGCCAAGCGCCGTACGCCAAAAGGTCCTTTCGATTACACCGATGGTGCCGCTGAATCTGAAGTCAGCCTAGAGCGCGCTCGCCAGGCATTTCTGGACATTCAATTCCATCCAAATATTTTGCACGATGTATCTGGTGCATCGCTGACGCGCACAAGCCTCGGAAATACTTTTGATATGCCGGTGGGCATCGCGCCGACCGGTTTCACTCGGATGATGCATTCCGAAGGCGAACGTGCTGGTTCACGTGCGGCGGAGAAGTTCGGTATTCCTTTTACCTTGTCGACGCTCGGAACAACAACAATTGAAGATGTGGTCGCGGCCGCACCAAACGGAGTGAACTGGTTCCAGCTATATATGTGGAAGGACCGCGAAGGATCGATGGCGCTGGTCGATCGTGCGTGGAAATCCGGAGTGAAGAACCTTGTCCTCACGGTAGACGTGCCAGTCTCTGGTGCCCGCCTACGCGACAATCGAAATGGTTTGACCGTTCCACCACGCCTTAATTCAAAGACCGTACTCAATGCATTGCCTCGCCCAGAGTGGGTCTGGAACTTTCTGACGACTCCACCGATCAACTTCGCATCACTCTCCAACTGGCCTGGCACTGTTGGCGAACTATTGGATTACATGTTCGATCCAACAATGACGTTTGAGGATTTGAAGTGGATTCGCAAACAATGGAAGGGCACTCTTACGGTCAAGGGAATTCAGACCGTTGAAGATGCAAAGAAGTGCGCGACATACGGCGTGGACGCAGTAATTCTTTCTAACCATGGTGGTCGTCAATTAGATCGCGCGCCTGTTCCGCTTCACCTGCTTGGTGCTGTGCGCAAATCCTTAAAGAAGGATCTCGAAGTACATCTGGACACTGGCATCATGCACGGTGGCGATATTCTGGCTGCGATTGCTCATGGCGCGCAGTACACCTACATCGGTCGCGCATATCTCTATGGCTTGATGGCGGGTGGCCAAGATGGCGTAGAGCGTGCGCTGCAGATTCTGCAGAATCAGATGATTCGCTCTATGAAGTTGCTCGGAGTCAGTTCTTTGGAAGAGCTGCAGCCTAAGCACGCTGAATTCTTGGCAACCCACCAGGGATTGGGCAAGTTACCGAACTAGAGACGAATCGGAAGTCGTAATACGCTTCTAGCATGAGTAACGCATACGACAAATCTGGCGTCGCCAACCACGACGCTGCAACCACCGATGCATGGGGCGATTTCATGTCGACCGGATGGGCTCCATCGCCACTCGAGGGCATCACTGCCGAAGCGGTCGTTCCGTATGCAAAAGCTCGACGTGAAAAACTCTCTGCTCTCTACCCTGGCATTCGCCTCGTCATTCCATCTGGCACGTTCAAGGTTCGCAGCAACGATTGCGATTATCGATTCCGCCCACACAGCATCTTCGCTTGGCTCAGCGGCATCAACGCATCGGATGCCGTCCCTGATTCAGTTCTGATTCTTGAGCCCAATGGATCGGGTCACGATTCATTCCTCTTTATTCATCCACGTTCACCACGTGATTCCGAAGAGTTCTATCGCAACCGTCGCCATGGTGAATTTTGGATCGGTCGCCGGATGACCGTCGAAGAGACCTGGGCTAAGTATCAGCTCGAGGTACGTCACATCGACACCCTGAA
>CAJAEK010000150.1 GCA_903938735.1 uncultured Actinomycetes bacterium
ACGGCGTGCATATTCGACGCAACGCAAGTGCAGAACCTTCGCACCAGATGCCGCGAGTTCCAACATCTCGTCGTATGTAACGGTCTTCAATTTACGTGCAGCAGGAACGACGCGAGGGTCGGCAGAGAAGACACCATCAACATCGGTGTAGATCTCGCAGACATCGGCATCCATCGCGGCTGCGAGCGCCACTGCGGTTGTGTCGGATCCACCGCGTCCCAAGGTTGTGATGTCGTTGGTGGATTGGCTGATGCCTTGGAAGCCGGCAACGATTGCAATCGCGCCTTCTTTTAACGCTTCAGTGATTCGTCCTGGGGTCACATCAATAATGCGGGCGCGGCCATGAACCGAGTCGGTGATAACGCCGGCTTGCGATCCAGTGAAGGAACGGGCTTCGTGGCCCAGATTTCCGATCGCCATCGCGAGCAGCGCCATGGAGATGCGCTCGCCGGCGGTCAACAACATGTCGAGTTCGCGGCCATTAGGCAGCGGCGAAACTTGATTGGCAAGATCGATTAATTCATCGGTGGTGTCGCCCATTGCGGAAACGACTACAACCACCTGGTGGCCAGCCTTTTTGGTGGCCACGATGCGGTTGGCGACTCGCTTGAGCCCTTCGGCGTCAGCGACGGAAGAGCCGCCATATTTCTGCACAATCAAACCCATGAGAGAAATATCCCGCAAGACCCCCATAAGGCGAAGCTAATTAGGAAAAATCTCAAAATTTAAGACGATGCAATGTCTCTTTATATGAGACAAATCCGAATGTGAGGCTATTCGACCGTTCTGCGGCCCTCGAATGCGCGACCAAGCGTGACTTCATCGGCATATTCGAGGTCTCCGCCCACCGGCAATCCGCTGGCCAAGCGGCTGATCTTGATGCCCATCGGCTTAATCAATCGGGTCAGATAGGTGGCGGTTGCCTCGCCCTCAAGGTTGGGGTCGGTCGCGATGATGATTTCTTGAATTTCAGTAGAGGCCAACCGGGTCAGCAATTCGCGGATCCTCAGGTTCTCGGGGCCAATGCCATCAATCGGCGAAATCGCTCCGCCGAGCACGTGATACTTCCCGCGGAATTCGCGCGTCTTCTCAATCGCGATGACATCTTTGCTCTCTTCGACCACACAGATGGTCGTGTTCTCGCGCCGTGGATCGCGACAGATTCGGCAGAGTTCTTCTTCAGATAAGTTGCCGCATTCGGTGCAGAACTTCACGCGCTCTTTGACGGTGCGCAGGACTTCAACCAATCGAGTGGTGTCGACGCGTTCGGATTGAATAATGTGAAAAGCGATGCGTTGCGCACTCTTGGGTCCGATGCCAGGCAAGCGACCGAGCTCGTCAATTAAATCTTGTATCGCGCCTTCATACATCGTTAGTTACCTTCGGCGATGACTTGTGCGCCGAGTTCGCGCATCAAGAGCGCGTGGCCAGTCAATTGTTCGGCATCAGAAGGCGCCTCGGTTGTGCGCTCGTGCACAGGCGCATTGACTGCTGCGTCAACGATGACCTCAATCTTGCGATCTATTCCGCAGACTTCAAGGAAAGCTTGGCGAACCAATACGTCGCTTTCAGAACGCAAGAAGGATTCTTTCGCGCCTGGGTTAACGATTCCCAGTGTGATGACTTTGTCATCCACGGAAATCAATTGTGCACTGGCGGATAAGAGCGACCAGGTAAGACGACGCTTCTTCTTCACGTTTTCAATAACCTCGGGCCATAGGCGACGTAA
>CAJAEK010000151.1 GCA_903938735.1 uncultured Actinomycetes bacterium
AAGATGTGATGAACCGAACCGGCAAGCTCTTGGCGCAGATCACCAAGCAGGTTGCGGTGGTTCAGATGCCCTCCCAAGATCGAGTCGTTCTTTCGGGCACCGCCAACTTGGCACTCTCTAACCATGACGAAGCCGCCGTGTTGCACCCCATTCTTGAAGCGCTAGAAGAGCAAGTTGTTTTGCTGCGCCTCTTGTCGGATACCAGTCCTACAGTCAACGTTCGCATCGGCGACGAGCAACCATCGGTTGGATTGCGCTCGACCAGTGTTGTCACGATGGGTTATGGCCAAGGCGCCATCGGAATCTTGGGTCCAACCCGCATGGATTACGCATCGAGCATGGCTGCGGTCCACGCCGTGGCTCGTTACATCGGTCGATTTTTAGAGGAGAGTAATTAGAGAATATGTCTGATTACTACGGCCTACTTGGCGTCGACCGGGATGCCTCCTTTGATGAAATCAAGAAGTCATATCGCAAGCTCGCGCGCGAATTTCATCCCGATGTAAATCCGGATCCGAACTCTGGCGAGAAGTTCAAAGAAATCACCACCGCTTACGAAGTATTGAGTGATCCCGATAAGCGTCAGCGCTATGACCTGGGTGGCGATCCGTTCTCACAGTTTGGTGGCGGACAAGGTGGCTTTGGGTTCGGCGACATTATGGATGCTTTCTTTGGTGGCGGACAGAGTCGTGGACCTCGTGCGCGCCAACGAGCTGGTCAAGATGCGCTTATTCAAGTGGAGATTAATTTAGCCGAAGCCTGTTTTGGTACCGACCGAGAAATAACAGTCGAGACCGCAATCCGTTGCGAAAAATGTGGCGGTAGTGGCTGTGCAAATAATTCACGACCATCGACATGCGGAATCTGCAAAGGTCGTGGCGAAACGCAACAAGTCACTCGTTCCATTATTGGCCAAGTAATGACATCACGCCCATGCGCGAATTGTCAGGGCTACGGAAGCGTGATTGCCGATCCTTGTGGTGAATGTGCTGGCGATGGTCGAGTTCGTTCTCGCCACACGATCAACGTAAAGATTCCGGCTGGCGTCGAGACCGGCAATCGCATTCAGATGGCCGGCGCGGGGGAAGTCGGTCCAGGCGGCGGACCAGCTGGAGATTTATATGTAGAAATCCATCAAACTCAGCACGAGTTTCTGGTTCGCGACGGTTACACCTTGCACGCCTCTATCTCGATTCCTATGACTAGCGCGGCGCTGGGTACAACGGTCACAATTGAGACCCTGGATGGTCCGCAAGAAGTGGCAATCAAGCCCGGAACTCAATCCGGCGCAACGGTGGTCCTTAAAGATTTAGGTGTTACGCGATTGCGCGGTGGCGGTCGTGGTGATTTGGTTCTGCATGTCGAGGTGGTCACGCCGGCCAAGCTCAACAAAGAACAAGAGGAGCTATTAAAGAAACTGGCGGCTATTCGTGGCGATGACAAGGCCGGCGCCGAGATCCATAAGGCCCAATCAGGTAATCACGGCGGCTTCTTTGGTCGCGTTAAAGACGCCTTCAACCGCTAATAATGCTCTCACTTTTCTTCGTTCCGTCATTGCCCGCTAATGGACCTGTTCTGCTTGATGGCGATGAAGCCCACCACGCCCTAGTCGTTACTCGTCTCGGCTTCGGTGAAGAACTCTTGCTGTCGGATGGTGCGGGCGCATGGGCACGCGGACGCATCTCTTCCGCGTCAAAGCGAAGCGCGGATATTGAAATCATCGAGCGCGGCGTAACACCACAGAACACTCCGCGATTGACAATCGTGCAGGGGATTCCAAAATCCGATCGGATTAAAGAAACCATCGAGTTGCTAACCGAAGCCGGCGCAGATCGCATCATCCCGTGGAGTGCGGCTAGAAGCATTGCAAAATTTCAAAGTGACAGTCTTTCAAAATGGCAGAGCGGAGCGCTTGCGGCCGCGAAACAATCGCGTCGTTTCTGGATTCCAGAAGTCACCGAAGCGCGCACCACTCCACAGCTCGCCACCGTCCTTGCGGATGCGCGAATACTGGTACTTCATGAGTCCGCTTCCGCTACCTTCTCGCAGAGCGTTGATCAAAGCTGGTCGAGTGCTTCTGAGATAGCGGTTGTCATCGGACCCGAAGGTGGATTATCGGACAACGAACTCGCGGTCTTCACTGAGCGTGGCGCGACCATCGTCTCGATGGGAACTCCTGTTTTCCGGAGCGCTCATGCGGGAATCGCAGCTCTATCCGCACTGCAGACCGCGCTTGGGCGCTGGTAGGCTTTTTAATAATGGATAAACCGACAGAGCAGGCGCAGACAGTTCAAGCCCAAACTCTTACGCCGATGGTGACCGTGCCGGTAGCGATACCGATGGTGGCGCTGACTGGTCCGCACGATGCCTATCTGCGAATTCTGGAATCAACTTTTCCGGATATCTCCATCACCGTTCGTGGCAACGAAATGTATGCCAAAGGAGACCTGGCGCAAATTCGTCAGTGCGAAACCCTGGTCCGCGAACTCCTTGTTTTGTTACGCGCCGGACAGCATCTCTCGGAAGATGCCGTATTGCGTTCGGTCGGAATGATTAAACACGATCCGATAGAGCACCCAGCCGAGGTTCTCTCGCTCAATATTTTGAGCAATCGCGGCAAGACGATTCGCCCGAAGACATCGAATCAAAAACGATATGTCGAAGCGATTGATGACAACACCATCACTTTTGGAATCGGCCCCGCTGGTACCGGCAAGACTTATCTGGCAATGGCGAAGGCGATTCAGGCGCTGCAAGCCAAACAAGTCAATCGAATTATCTTGACTCGTCCAGCTGTCGAAGCAGGAGAGCGGTTGGGATTCTTGCCCGGAACCTTGCAAGAGAAAATTGACCCGTATCTGCGCCCACTATTTGACGCGCTGCACGACATGATCGACCAGGAATCAATTCCACGGTTGATGCAATCCGGCATCATTGAAATTGCGCCGCTGGCATATATGCGTGGTCGTACTTTGAACGATGCCTTTGTGATTCTCGATGAAGCCCAGAACACTTCAGCAGAACAGATGAAGATGTTCCTGACTCGCCTGGGATTTGGCTCAAAGATGGTTATTACCGGAGATACAACTCAGGTCGATTTGCCCAACGGCACACAATCGGGACTTCGTATCGTTCACGATATTTTGGGCGATGTAGACGATATCGCCTTTATAAATCTTGAGTCGGAAGACGTGGTTCGTAATCGATTGGTGGGCGAGATTGTTAACGCCTATGGTCGATTCGACGCATCGCGTCCCGCGCCAGCACGAGTTATCCGAGGCGGAAGCGGTGATCGCGCTCTCTGATTGCCTCGTGGCGTCAGTTGCACTTATGGGTATAGAAATTGAGAACAGCACCGAGAAGTCGTATGACGAGGCGGCGTTGGTCAGCGTTGCCGCATTCTCGGTCGCCAAAATGGGCGTGCATCCAGACTCTGATTTGAGCATCACCATCGTGGACGAAGAGGAGATGACCGATCTCCATATTCAATGGATGGATTTGCCGGGGCCAACCGATGTGCTCTCGTTTCCAATGGATGAAATCAAGCCGAATTCCGCAGCCGATGGGCCAGGCGTTATTGGTGACATCGTTCTCTGTCCCGATTTTGCCGCCCAACAAGCGGTCGATCATTCGCTGCAAGAAGAGCTAGAGCTTTTGACGGTCCACGGCGTCCTGCATCTATTGGGGTATGACCATGCCGAACCGGAAGAACATAAAGTGATGTTCGGACTTCAGGATGATTTATTGGCGGAATGGCGGGGGACGCGAAAGTGAGCCATCCAGTAAAAAGAGTTATTAATTCGTTAACCGCTGGGCGACTCTTTCCCGTCAATGCATCGACCGCTGATGAAGAGCTGCATGAGATGGTCGACCAAGCGAGTGAACGCGGTCTCGTTGAAGAATCTGAGCGCGCCATGATTCACTCAGTGATCGATTTAGGTGAAACGCTGGTCCGAGAACTGATGGTGCCGCGCACCGATGTCGTATGGATGGAGGGCGAGAAGACGTTGCGTCAGGGTCTTTCATTGGCGCTCCGCTCTGGTTTCACTCGCATTCCCGTCATCGATGAGAATCTCGACAACGTCATCGGTATTGCTTATGTAAAGGATCTGGCCCGTCGGGTCCACGAACGACACGAATCCGAAAACGAGGAGAAGGTCGCGCAGCATATGCGCAAGGCAACCTTCGTGCCCGAGAACAAGATCGTGACCGAACTCTTGAAAGAGATGCAGCGCAATCAGATTCACATGGCCATCGTCGTGGATGAATATGGCGGTACTGCTGGTCTGATTACCATCGAAGACATTCTGGAAGAGATTGTCGGCGAGATTGACGACGAATACGACGAAGATACCGAGGATGTGGTCTGGGTCGACGAAACGACTGCTCGCATTTCAGCCCGCCTGCATGTGGATGATTTTGCGGAGTCTCTCAAAATTGAATTGTCGGAGTCAGCCGTAGAAGATGTCGATAGCGTCGGAGGATTGCTCGCAAAGCATCTGGGCCGTATTCCGATCGCCGGCAGCACGATAGTTATTGAAAATTGGCGGTTAACGGCGGAACGTCCGGTGGGGCGGCGCCATCGAATCGCAACAGTCTTGGCTACCCGCGTGGATGAAGACGATACAAGCGCGGAAATTCAGCAATAACCAGCCCTGAAGTAAGATTGCCCAATGCGCATCGTCCGTTTCACGCCACCCGAATCTGCAGGAATCGGTAGCGATCAGCACTTCGGCATCGTCAATGACCAGGACCAAATCTTGGTACTCCGTGGCGACCCTATGTATTCCGGCATCGTGCCTACTGAAACGAAGATTGCTTTGGCCGATGTGAAATTGTTGGCGCCAGTCATCCCTCGCAGCAAGGTCGTCTGCATCGGAAAGAACTATGCCGACCATGCAGCGGAGATGGGTTCCGAGCTCCCGAAGGAGCCAATCATCTTTATCAAGCCGAACACAACGGTTGTTGGACCAGGGGACACCATCGTCTGGCCCCGGATGTCGCAGCGCGTGGATTTTGAAGGTGAGCTGGCAATTGTTATCGGCCGGATTTGCAAAGATGTACCGAAGGAAAAGGTCAACGACGTGATCTTTGGCTACACACTTGCAAATGATGTGACCGCTCGCGACCTGCAGAACGTTGATGGGCAATGGACGCGCGCAAAGAGCTTTGACACATTTTGTCCGCTGGGACCTTGGATTGAGACCGAGTTTGTGCCCGGATCTCAGGTCATCACCACAACGGTTAACGGTGAGACCAAGCAGAAAGAACCCATCACCTCGCTGATTTTTGATATTCCCACCATCATCAACTTCGTCACGCAAGTGATGACGTTGTTGCCTGGTGATGTCATTCTGACCGGCACTCCCGCCGGTATCGGTCCAATGCCTGCTGGCGCTGAAGTATCGATTTCACTCGATGGCCTTGGCACGCTTACAAATAAGATGGGTCCACAACCAAAATAATGAGTACAGATACCCGTCCCGTTCGTGTTCGTTTTGCACCATCACCCACCGGCGATTTGCACGTGGGCAATATCCGCACCGCGCTCTTCGATTGGGCATACGCACGTCACACTGGCGGCCAATTTATTTTCCGCATTGAAGATACCGATCGCGAACGCGTGACCGATGAATACATCCAAGCTGCGATCGATACGTTGAAGTGGCTTGGTCTTACCTGGGACGAGGGCCCCGAAGTTGGCGGTCCATATGGTCCGTACCTACAGAGTCAACGTCTCGATATTTACGCCGAATGGGCGGCAAAGTTCTTGGCGCAAGGCGATGCCTATTACTGCTACTGCAGCTCTGACGAGCTGGAAGAACGGCGCGAAGCGCAGCGCAAAGCAAATGTTGCTCCGGGATACGACGGCAAATGCCGCACGATCGCGCCGGAAGATTTAGCACGATACATAGCCGAGGGTCGCAAGCCAGTCTTGCGAATGCGGATGCCCGATGGTTCCACGACCTTTACCGATTCAATTCGCGGCGAAGTGACCTTTGACCACAACTTCGTGCCGGACTTCGTTCTCGTTCGTGGTGATGGTTCACCGCTCTACACCTTGGCGGTCGCCGTCGATGATGTCTTGATGAAGGTGACTCACGTATTGCGTGGCGAGGACTTGCTCTCTTCGACACCGCGCCAGATTCGGGTCTATCAAGCGATGGGCGTAAAGCCAGAGGAGTACCCCACCTTCGCCCACTTGCCATTTGTGATGGGCCAAGACAACGCGAAATTGTCGAAGCGCAATGGTGAAGTCTCGATAGCTTGGTATCGCGACCGAGGATTCCTGCCTGAAGCAATCTGTAACTACCTGGCTCTCCTCGGCTGGTCACCTGGCGAAGACCGTGAGAACGTTACGATGCAAGAGTTGACCGAGCTCTTTACCGTCGAGCGCGTACATTCCAGCCCTGCTCGCTTTGATATGAAGAAGCTGGAAGCAATCAACGGCGACAAGATTCGCCTGCTCTCGCTCGAAGATTTATTGAATCGTTCGCTACCATTCTTGCAGAAGGCAAACGTCATCGACGGCACCGATGCAGAAATTGCAGTCGTAAAGTCGGCACTGCCGTTGATCCAGGAGCGCATTGCCACATTGGCTGAAGTTGTCCCGATGCTCCGTTTCTTGTTCGCGACGAAGTTTGAGGTCGACCCAGATTCAGCGCCAAAGATTCAGGATGAGCAATCACAGGCAGTTCTCGCAAAGACCAACGAGGTCTTGCAGGCAATTGTCGATTGGGATCATGCAACGCTCGAATCGGTGCTGCGTGTTGCCTTGATTGAAGAGATGGGGCTCAAACCTCGGATTGCCTTTGGTGCGGTTCGAATTGCTGTGACCGGAAGCCACATCTCGCCACCGCTCTTCGAGTCGATGGAACTTTTGGGCCGGGAGCGCTCGCTCGAGCGGATTAACTCAGCCATTAAGTAGCGACCGCCCGGCCTCGGCGGGTGGGGTATTCTTACCCCCTTGCCAACGCAATCTGAGCCCAAGGAATTGGGCGCTGGTAGCGCGCAGTGGGGTATGGGGTAATTGGCAGCCCAGCTGATTCTGGTTCAGCTTGTCTAGGTTCGAGTCCTGGTACCCCAGCGGTGTGTTTTTCGATTGGTATGGCCGTGGGGCCATATGAATCGCGTTCTAGGAAATCTTGGCCCCGTCGTCTAGCGGCCTAGGACTCTGGCTTCTCAAGCCAGCTACGAGGGTTCGAATCCCTTCGGGGCTACCAGCTTTACTTCACGTACTTCTTATAGCCAGCGATCCAATCAGTCATAAATACTTGCTGCGCCGCCGCCAAAGTGATCTGATGTGAACAGACCAAGAGATGCATCGTGTTCTCCAACTTATCTTTCGCGCGTGCGCCCCATTGACCGGTCAACAGCTCTGGCCACAAATTAGATTGCGACTTCGGTGAACCGCCTACTTCAAGTGGAACCAAGTGATCCTCTTCGTAGTCACCCATCTTGATATCGCCACCAACGTTGTATCCGCTAGCAAGCTGATGACGTTTGATTGGGCTGGTGTATGTAATAGGTGGGCGAACGGTCTTGGTATATCCGATCACGCAGATTGTCTTTCCGATATTTGCTTGTGTCACAGCCGGATCGGTTGCGCCCGGAGTTGCGGTCTTGTTGGGCAGACCATTAAAGGCTGCGGAGGCGGGGGAGAATCCGAGCGCAAGCGCGGCGGTAATAGCGACGGCGTATCGGGATTTCTTCATGAGGCGATTGTAATTCTGAATTACTTTTTTGCGATGTATTCAGTTAAGCGCGAGGCGGTAGCCACAACTGCGGCAGCATGAATTCGGCCGGGTTGACGACCCAGACGTTCCATCGGACCGCTAATGCTGACCGCAGCAATAACCTTGTTGTTAGGGCCTCGCACTGGCGCGGATACCGATGCCACGCCAACTTCGCGTTCACCAACGGATTGTGCCCAGCCACGACGACGGACCGCCGCTAGATGGGCCGCCGTAAATTTTGCGTTTGTTAATCCACGATGAAGCTTGTCGGGCTCTTCCCATGCCAACAGCACTTGTGCGGCCGAGCCGGCCTGCATCGTCAATACCGTTCCGACTGGGACCGAATCGCGCAATCCGGTCAGGCGCTCTGCGGTCGCGACACAAATGCGCTGATCACCTTGTCGCCGATAGAGCTGTGCGGATTCACCAGAGGCGTCGCGCAGCGCTGTAAGAGCGGGGACTGCAATAGCTAGCAAGCGATCTTCGCCCGCGGCAGCCGCGAGTTCGGCCGAGCGCGCGCCCAAAATAAAACGGCCAGAGAAATCACGTGCGACAAGTCGATGGTGCTCTAGCGCCACAGCCAATCGGTGCGCGGTCGGGCGGGCAATGCCAGTGGCGGCGACGAGTTCGGACAATGAATGCGGGCCAGATTCCAGTGTTGCAAGGATGCGTACCGATTTGTCTAATACGCCAACTCCGCTATTGTTTGTGTCCACGGAGTGATACTGACATCTCATTATATGAAATGCAAGTTTTAGTCCGAAGGAATCTTATGAGCGATAGGACAAAAATGGGTAAGACGTTAGCCGAGAAGATCTGGGCAGATCACGTAGTTCGCAGCGCCGAAGGCGAACCAGATTTGTTGTACATCGATCTTCATCTCATTCACGAAGTTACTAGCCCACAAGCCTTTGACGGTCTTCGTCTTGCTGGTCGCCAAGTGCGCCGCCCTGACCTGACCATCGCCACCGAGGACCACAACGTCCCAACCCTCAATATTGATAAGCCCATCGCCGACCCGGTCTCCAAGCTTCAGGTCGACACGCTGCGCGCTAACTGTAAAGAGTTCGGCGTTCGCATCCATTCATTGGGCGATGCAGAACAGGGCATTGTTCACGTGGTCGGACCACAACTGGGAATTACCCAGCCCGGCATGACCATTGTTTGCGGCGATTCACACACCTCGACCCATGGCGCATTTGGTGCGCTTGCCTTTGGAATTGGCACCAGCGAAGTTGAGCATGTGCTTGCTACCCAAACTTTGCCATTGATTCGCCCAAAGACGATGGCGGTGAATGTGACTGGAAAGCTAAAGCCAGGCGTCACCAGCAAGGACATCATCTTGGCGATCATCGCCCAGATCGGCACCGGCGGTGGCCAGGGCTATGTCTTGGAATACCGTGGCGATGCCATCAAGGCGCTCTCGATGGAAGGTCGCATGACCATCTGCAACATGTCGATCGAAGCCGGCGCTCGTGCTGGTTTGATCGCACCGGATGAGACGACCTTTGAATACGTGAAGAACAAGCCACATGCACCACAAGGCGCCGAATGGGATGCTGCGGTTGCGTATTGGGAGACGTTGCAGAGCGATGCCGACGCAAAGTTCGACAAGGAAATCACCTTGGATGCCGATGCGCTCGAGCCATTTGTCACATGGGGCACCAATCCAGGACAAGGCTTGCCGTTGAACGCGAATGTTCCGAACCCAGCGGATATCGCTGATGCTGAAGAACGTGGCGCTGCAGAACGTGCGCTTACCTATATGGGATTAACCGCGGGCACGCCGCTCAAGAGCCTCAAGGTCGACACCGTCTTTCTTGGTTCATGCACCAATGGACGAATCGAAGATTTGCGCGCTGCTGCAGATGTGTTGAAGGGCAAGAAGATTGCACCGAACACTCGCATGTTGGTCGTGCCGGGTTCTGCTCGCGTTCGCTTGCAGGCCGAAGGCGAAGGCCTCGATACAGTCTTTATTGATTTTGGCGCAGAGTGGCGTAACGCCGGTTGCTCCATGTGCTTGGGCATGAACCCCGATCAATTGACCGTGGGGGAGCGCTCGGCGTCAACATCGAACCGTAACTTTGAGGGTCGGCAAGGTAAGGGTGGTCGTACCCACTTGGTCAGCCCACTCGTCGCAGCAGCGACCGCAATCCGCGGAACGCTTTCATCACCGGCAGATTTGTAAGGAGAGATCATGGAGAAATTCATTACTCATACTGGCACCGCTATTCCATTGCGTCGCAGCAATGTTGATACTGACCAGATCATTCCTGCCGTCTATCTAAAGCGCGTCACCAAGAGCGGCTTCGAAGATGGCTTGTTCGCTGCTTGGCGCAACGATCCAGAGTTTGTTTTGAATAAGCCAGAGTTCCAGGGCGCGACCGTGCTTGTTGCGGGCGCTGATTTCGGCACCGGCTCCTCTCGTGAGCACGCGGTCTGGGCGCTTCAGAATTTCGGCTTTAAGGCCGTGCTCTCCAGCCGCTTTGCAGATATCTTCCGCGGTAACTCTCAGAAGGCTGGTTTGTTAACCGTAGTCCTGCCACAAGAGCAGATCGAGGCGATTTGGGAGGCGGTAGAAGCCGACCCCAAGACCCAGGTCACCGTTGATTTAGAGGCGAAAAACGTTCGCTACGGCAGCGTTACTGTGCCGTTCGCCATCGACGACTACACCCGTTGGCGTTTGATGGAAGGTTTGGATGACATCGGTTTAACGCTGAAAAACATCGATGATGTCACCGCTTTCGAGAAGAAGCGTCCTGCATTTAAGCCAGAAACTCTTCCAGTTCGTTCATAAATATTGGGCTTGTAAAAAACTCTCAACTAATAATTGAGAGTTTTTTACGCATAAAAAGTGAATTTTTTTGAGTTCTGAAAAAATTATTGATTCGCGACACGCCGTTGCATATAACGCGCGGTTGTAACTTCACTGCGTAGATTTCGAATCACTTAGGCAAACGCCTAATTTTTACGCGTAAATAAGGGGATTTAATGAACAAGGCCCAGTTCATCGCGTTGTTGGCACCACACTTTGACAACAACAAGAAGGAAGCAGCTCGCGCTGTAGATATCGTTTTCGACACCATCATTCGCAACATTTCAAAGGGCGAAGATGTCATGATCAACGATTTCGGTAAGTTCAAGAAGGTTGATCGTCCAGCTCGTAAGGGTCGTAACCCTTTCACCGGCGAGACCATTCAGATCAAGGCTTCAAAGAAGGTTCGCTTCTTGCCAGCTAAGGCACTGAAGGAAGTTATCTCAGGCGCACGTAAGCTTGAGGCAGCTCCAAAGCCACCAGTAAAGGCTGCACCGGTTGTTAAGAAGGCTGCAGCTAAGAAGGCTGCGCCAAAGAAGGCAGCAAAGAAGGTCGTCAAGAAGGCAGCTCCCAAGAAGAAGGCAGCTCCTAAGAAGGCCGTAAAGAAGGTTGTTCGCAAGAAGAAGTAGTTCACTCTTTTTCTTCAAAGCGGGGGTCAGAAATGACCCCCGCTTTTCTTTTCTCTCAAATAAG
Source organism: uncultured Actinomycetes bacterium (assembly GCA_903938735.1). Classification (GTDB taxonomy): domain Bacteria; phylum Actinomycetota; class Actinomycetes; order Nanopelagicales; family Nanopelagicaceae; genus AAA044-D11. The sequence continues at coordinate 11,245 of CAJAEK010000151.1, forward strand.
ATTCGATGCGTGTCCAACGGTTTCGGGAAGTCCAGAACTCCTGCGTATGCCCGCCCACCAAAGGGATATCCGCTCGGGACAAATATCTACTTTCGGGTATGTAGCAAAATTGTTATTCCCATCCTTAAGGCGTTGACTAAACGCGATTGGCGCGGCACAGAGAATTTGCCAAAGTCCGGCGCGGTAATCGTTGCCTGTAATCACATGTCCTATGCCGATCCGTTGGTCTTCGCGCATTACTTATATGCCAACGGCCGTGCGCCGCGATTTCTTGGCAAAGAGTCAGTCTTTAGAGTTCCGGTGATTGGCAGAATCGTTTCTGGCGCAGGCCAGATTCCGGTGCATCGCGAATCCGATCGCGCCACTGAAGCCGTCGATCATGCACTCAACGTACTTTCATTGGGGCACTGTTTGGGAATTTATCCGGAGGGAACTCTGACGCGCGATCCGGAGCTGTGGCCGATGGTTGCCAAGATTGGACTTGCTCGGCTGGCGCTCAAGTCTCGGGTGCCGGTAATCCCGTTCGCCCAATGGGGAGATCAAAATCTGTTGCCTCGATATGGCAAGCGCGTGACGCTCTGGAAGCGCACGAAAGTCACCATTGTCGCTGGACCACCGGTCGACCTATCGGAATGGTTCGAGAAGGCGGATGACCATGACGCTCAGGTAGCTGCCACGCAGAAGGTGATGCAGGCAATAACCACATTGCTTGAGGAAATTAGGGGAGAATCGGCGCCCGCGGTTATCTTTGACCCTCATACTTCAGAGTTACCGCGAGTCGGAAAATTCACGGCCGAGAAGCCTGCTAAAGCGAGGAATCGAAAGTAATGGCGAGCATGAACAAAGTAACGGTCTTGGGCGCTGGCGCCTGGGGTACGACTATGGCTCAAGTTCTCTGCGATGCGGGCCACGAAGTTTTAGTCTGGGGTCGCAACGCCGCCGTTGTTGACGAGATTAACTCCGCTCATCGAAATTCAAAATTTATTCCGGGTGTTGACCTCCCCGAAAGTTTAAAGGCAACAACCGATATCTCTGAAGCATTCGGATTTGGTAGCTCCATCGTCATCGCAATTCCGGCGCAGTCTTTGCGTGAGAACTTGGAAGCATGGAAAGAGAGTTTTCCGCGTAATTTGCCGGTCATCTCATCGCTCAAGGGAATTGAGGCCGAGACCCACCAGCGTATGACTGAAGTTGTCACCGAAGTTCTGGGAATTTCGCCATCGCAAATGGGATTGATTACTGGCCCTAACTTGGCAGGGGAGCTATCGCTCCGTCAGCCAGCTGGCGCTGTAGCGGCCTCACCATCACCAGCAATTTCGCAGTTGATGGTCGACCTCTTCACGACGCCGTATTTCCGGGTCTATCCATCGAACGATTTGATTGGTTGCGAGTTAGCGGGATCGGCCAAGAGCGTGATTGGCATTGCGGTAGGTATGGCGATTGGCCTAGAGCTTGGTGAAAATACCCAAGCAATGATTATTACTCGTGGTTTGTCCGAGGTCGCACGCTTCGGAAATGCCTATGGCGCAGAGCCGCTGACATTTCTTGGTTTGGCAGGCATGGGCGACTTGGTGGCGAGCTGTGGTTCAGCGCTTTCGCGCAACCGAACCTTTGGTGAAGTATTAGGTCGCTCCGGTTCGATGGATGTTGCGCGACGTGAAGTCGCCAAAACGGTTGAAGGCGTTGCGTCGTCCCGCGCGATTTTGGAATTAGCGCACCGCGTCGGAGTTGAAGTTCCGATCATCGAGACCGTGGCCGACGTTATCGCGGGCACGTGCACGCCGGCTGATGCGATGGATCGCTTGATGACGGTCAGCCTGCGCGCAGAAATGTTCTCGTGACCAACCGCTTACGAGTAGGAATAGTTGCGGGCGGGCCCAGCAGCGAACATGAAATTTCGTGTATTTCAGCGGGTGGAATTCTTTCAGCGATTGACCGCACCAAGTACGAGCCCATCCTTATCGGCATAACTAAGGCAGGTACTTGGGTTTTGCCGGACCAAAACATGGTGCTCTCGATTGTTAGTGGCGTAATGCCAGTCATCGATGAATCCTTTCCGAGCACCGCGGAACTGGGCGCGGAGCTCAACCTTGATCTGCTCTTCCCGGCGTTGCATGGCCCATATGGCGAAGACGGCACATTCCAGCGCGAGTGCGACGCCGCG
>CAJAEK010000152.1 GCA_903938735.1 uncultured Actinomycetes bacterium
AGTACAACGCGTCACTGGTGGCGAGGCATCACCAAGTATTTCTAAGGTCCTAGAGCGCGCTGCAATCGCAGGCGTCGAAGAAATTGTTGAAGGATTGCATCGGGTTCAAGCTGGATTTGGCGGTGCGAAGTAATGGCATCGATTATGCGCATGCCAGAAGTCTTGGCGAACGCCACCGAAGCAGTTATCTCTAAGTGGTTGATTGCCGAGGGGGCGTCATTCACTAACGGGCAACCAATTGCCGAGGTCGAAACCGAAAAGGCTTTGGTTGAAGTCCCCGCCGAAGGTGACGGCATCCTTGGCAAATACATCGCTGGAAACGGAGCTCACGTACAAGTAGGTGCGCCGATTGCAGTCTTGTTGGCCGCCGGTGAAGGTCAGACAGAAATCGACAAGGCGATTGCAGAAAGTGGTGCGCAGGTTGCTGCTCCGGTCGTTGCCGCTGCCGCACCGATCGAAACTCCCGCAGCGGCTCCGGTTGTTGCACCAGCGCCTGTTGCTACTGCATCAAACCCAGCTCTCCATGGTTCACGTATTTTTGCTAGTCCTCTTGCACGCCGGTTAGCGAAAGAGAACGGTTTAGATGCCGCATCTATCGCGGGCACTGGACCGGATGGGCGAATTGTTCGTCGCGATGTTCAAGCAGCTATCGCTGGTGGTGGAGCAAAGGCTGCACCTGCTGTGGCCGCACCCGCGGCACTTGTCATTCCTGCGGGTTCTTTCACCGATATTCCACACAGCGGAATGCGTAAGGCAATTGCTCGCCGACTAACTGAGAGCAAATCCACCGTTCCACACTTCTATCTCTCTGCACCAGTACTCGCAGATGAGATGTTGGCTTATCGCACCAAGCTCAATGCCTGGGCGCCAAAGAAAATCTCGGTTACAGACTTAATTCTCAAGACAGTTGAGGCTGCTTTCCAGGATGTGCCAGGTGCGAATTGCATCTGGACAGATACGGCGATTCGCCAATTCAGTGATGTTGATGTGTCGATTGCGGTCGCGACCGATAGTGGATTAATCACGCCGGTTGTTCGCGGGATCAATCACATGTCATTGTCACAGCTCAATGCTGCGACTGCGGACTTAATTGATCGTGCACGTATTGGTCGATTGAAGCAGAATGAAATTGAAGGTGGAACGTTCTCTGTCACCAACCTCGGCATGTATGGCACCGATGAATTCTCAGCAATCTTGAATCCACCACAGTCGGCGATTTTGGCTGTTGGTGCAGCTAAGCAGAAGCCGGTTGTTGTCGATGGTGAAATCAAGGTCGCTTCGGTTATCAACTTCACTTTGTCGGTCGACCATCGAGCAATTGACGGTGCGCTTGCTGCGGAATGGTTGGCAGCATTCGTTAAGCGCTTTGAAAACCCATTCTGGCTGGGGATTTAGTCGCTACTTCTTCCTAAGGTAGGGTTAGCCCGCTTCACTGGAGGATTCGCATAGCGGCCGAGTGCGCACGCTTGGAAAGCGTGTATAGGGAAACCTATCGAGGGTTCAAATCCCTCATCCTCCGCTCACTTCGTTCGCTTCGGCTGATGCCCTCATTTACTTGGTCGATGGCTTGCCTGGAACTACTCACACCGGAAGAAGTCACTCGTTCGGACATCCTCCGCTCACTACGCAGACGGGCCGATATCCACGGCGTGTAATCGAGTTCCATCCGTAGGTTCAGCCCGTGAACACAACAATCCACGTATCAGCTTTTGTACCGGGCAACGAAGAAGAACCTTCGCATTCCGTTCAAATAATTCAATCTCTGAACTTTGATGCTGCCATTTCTTTCTATCACTTGAATGAAAAGCTATTTGCTAAGAGCGCTAACTCCGTGCGACTTCATGATGAACTCTCGCAGACTCTAGATCTGCTAATTTCCCGCAAACATCCAGTCATCAAAAAATTTGGTGCAACGGTGTTACGGATGAGAATCCGTTACTGGAATTGGAGTCGAGACTAAATCTCGACGCCGATGTATTTGGTTTCGAGGAATTCGTGGATTCCGGCAAAGCCGCCCTCGCGACCAAGACCCGATTGCTTCACGCCACCGAATGGTGCGGCTGGATCAGAGATGACCCCGCGATTAATCGCAACCATTCCAGCTTCAAGCGCCTCTGCAGTACGGATTGCGCGCTTCAAATCTGATGAATACACGTAGCTGATCAAACCGTATTCAGTGTCGTTCGCTAACGCAATACCTTCTTCATCAGTATCAAAGGTGACGATTGGTGCGACAGGTCCAAAGACTTCTTGGGCAAGAATTGGATTCTTCTTGTCTACCGAAATAACAGTGGCTGGATAGAAGGCGCCTTCTCCGGCAGGAATTGCTCCACCAACGTGAACCTTTGCTCCCGCGGCGACCGCTGAATCGACCAACTCAGCGATCTTGTTGCGCTCTTTAATGGAAACGCTCGCGCCAAGCTGTGCGCCGTCGGCAAGACCGTCGGCGACCTTGAGTGCACCCATTGCTGCCGCTAGTTTTGTAGTGAACTCGTCAGCGACTTTCTTAGCAACAATGAAACGATTTGCCGCAGTACATGCAGCACCACCATTGCGCATCTTGGCAATCATCGCACCTGCAACTGCCTCGTCAATGTTTGCATCATCCAGAACGACGAATGGCGCGTTGCCACCCAACTCCATCGATGTGCGCAAAACTAAATCCGCAGATTCCTTGATGAGCATG
>CAJAEK010000153.1 GCA_903938735.1 uncultured Actinomycetes bacterium
CGAGGACGTTCAACAGGCCAACTCTTTGTTGCAGGAGTCTCGCGCTTCGGGTTTGAGCCGGCGGGTTCGTCCGACAGGTTAAGAACGGCACCGGTCGCCTGCGCGACTTCAGAGCACCATAAAAAGATTGGACTAGGTGGATTGGCATCGATTGCATTGTTAAACCAAGCGGTAGTGCACAGCAATCGTGAGCGAGCACGCGTGAATGCCACATAGGCCAATCGATACTCTTCTTCGATTCGTCGATTACTCCAGTAATCCTCAAGGTCATCATGCGCGTCTCGGACTTCTTTAAAAGTGAGCGAAGCGTCAGGGCCCGATTGAGAAATTCTGGTGCGTGGAAATCAGCGACCTTGAGATATCCGACGTCACCGCGCAGCGGGATAGGTAGCGAACCAGCGTTCTTGGTCCAAAGATCGCTCTCGCGCATCTTGCCCGGGAAACCATCCTTAGCCAATCCAGGAACAGCGACGAAATCCCATTCGCAACCCTTTGACGCGTGGATGGTGAGAATCTGAATTGCCTCGTGTGAAACCGTGGTCTCGGTCTGCTTGAGCCCACTTTCTTCAGAATCAGCTAGCTTCAGCCATTCAAGGAACGAGATAAGTGATCCGCCATTGCGTTGGAACTTATTTGCTTCGTCCAAGAACTTGTCGACGTTACGTCGTCCTCGTTGCCAGCCATCGCGAACTAATACTTCGGTATCAAGCGAGAGATAGCGCTCGGCTTCGATGATTGCATCAGTGACGGAACCAGAAAGCGTGCGGCGCAATGACTTCAATTCCTTCGCAAAGGCAGTGAGTCGCGCAAGACCAACCTCGGTAAATCCATGCCGCGAGATCAGCGTGCGGGGTGAATCTGTGGTGTCGTTGAGGTGCTCAACCGCTTCAATGGCACTACCAATGACAAACTCATCTGCCTCGAGCGTAGAGATGGTGGCGCTCTCCAGAATGTTCACGATTGCCTTGCTCCGAGCAGAGCTGGACTTCAGTGAGTTCACGCCTTCGCCGCGGTCTTTTTCGAATAAATATCGAGTGAGATCACCAAGCGCCGCAATATCTTTAACGCCAAGATTCATTCGTGGGCCAGCGATTAACCGCATCAACGCTGAGCCAGCATCCGGCATAACCAAGGTACGAAGCAACGCGATGATGTCTTCGATTTCGGGCAGATGAATTAATCCACCGAGACCAACAACGTCGACGGGTAAACCTCGGCGGCGAAGCGCTTCTTCGATATCCGGAATCTGACGACGATTACGAACGAGAACGGCGCAGGTCTTCACGCCCTGATGTTCATTCCAGAGTGGCTCCATAAAGTCTGCGATGGCTTCGGCTTCGTCAATTGCGGTGGCTAATTGTGAGACCTCGAGATAACCATCGGGCGCACCGTCACGAAGGTTGAGACGATCAACAGCGATAACTGAGTCATTTTTCTTCGCTTGGATTGCAATTTCATCAATTGCGCGGTTGGCTAACGAAAGAATCTTTGCGTCGTTGCGCCATGTGGTGAGCAGTGTGAATTTCTGGCACGGCACCGGCGAATTCGATGCGAAGTCCTTAGGGAATGCATCGAGTGTCTGAGCGCTAGCGCTGCGCCATCCGTAAATTGCTTGATTGGGATCGCCGACGGCAGTGACTGGATGACCAGCTCCAAAAAGAGTAGAGAGTAGGCGCACCTGTGAATACGAAGTGTCTTGATACTCATCGAGAATAACGACCTTGTACTTGTGGCGTTCGCTCGCACCAATTTCTGGATATTTCTCGACCAAGACTGCAGCTTGAGCAAGCTGGTCACTGAACATCAGCGCGCTGTTCTGGATGCGATAGTTATCAAATTCTCGAACCAGCGGCAAGATTGCGAGCCGCTCTTCTAGTACTTCGATTGCGCTCGCCACCGCAACATAGGACTTACCGGTCAGCGAGCGATATTGATTGAGGACTCTCGTCGTGAACTCCTCGACTGCCTCCACCGAAGTGCCGTGTTCCGCGATATCTGCCGAGAGGCGCATTACTCGCGAGATGATTCCTGACGCTCGACGATTAAAGATTGCGCCATTCTCTGGTGCGTAATTTTCCACGATTTGTGCAGCGATTTGATAGGCCGCGGCCTCGCCCAAAGTGGGGGTGTCGTTATCTAAACCAAGGCGTAGCCCATGCTCTCCCAACACTCGTGCCGCGTAAGA
>CAJAEK010000154.1 GCA_903938735.1 uncultured Actinomycetes bacterium
GACCGCGCCGTTGTAGACTGCATCGCTCCATAACAACGAACCGTCGGCCAGCGCAAAGAGCGTCTCGGCCTTCATCTCGACAACATTGGGTGGCGTGCCACGGGTGTGCTTTGGGCCATCCACACACTGAATCGCGGAATACGGAGGAATACGTAGCTCGACCGCGTGACCCGGCGCCACCGCAGAAATCTGCGCGAGCACATCTTTTACTCGCTACATGATTTCTGGATCGCGCATTCTTGAACTATCCGAATAACTTGTGGAAGGTCTCGGTGTGAGCCTTGCGGAGCTCATCCAACGGAATATGAGCACCGTTGATTGTTAAGACATCGCCACCGGATTGACCCAATCGCGTGATCGCGATCTTGTGTTTTTCCGCAAGCGCCTTGAGCGCATCAGAATCCTTGGGCTCCACCGCAACAATCACGCGGCCTGGAGTCTGAGCAAACAATTCAGCCGCGATATTCCCAGCGAACTCAATCGTCGCGCAAACGCTGTTCTTCAACACCATCTCGGTAATACCCGCGGCGAATCCACCATCAGATAAATCGTGCGCGGCAGCAAAGAGTGATTGGCCTTCGAGCAATACCTTGACGAGACTAGTCTCGTGATCAACATCTGCCTTTGGGGCAGCATCACCCATCTGTCCATGCAGGTGCGCCCATTCAGAACCGCTGAAGTTATCGTCGGTTGTGCCCAGCTGATAGATATCCAACCCTGCTTTTGGCAGACCTATCTTGGTGCGAGTGCGCACATCCTGAATCACACCAAGCACACCAATCACAGGTGTTGGAAGAATCGCAACCGAACCGGTCTGGTTATAGAACGAGACGTTACCGCCGGTGACCGGCAAACCCATCTCGAGCGCAATATCGGCCAAACCGCGAACGGTCTCGGCGAATTGCCACATAACCTCTGGATCTTCTGGCGAACCAAAGTTCAAACAATTAGTGATCGCCAACGGCTTTGCGCCCGTCACCGCAATATTGCGGCAGGATTCCAAGAGCGCCAGCTTCACGCCCTCATACGGATCCAAATACGACCAACGAGCGTTGGCATCGGTCGAAATTGCCACACCCAGATGAGTCTTCTCGTCGATTCGGATCATGCCCGAATCTTCAGGCTGTGAAAGAACAGAATCGCCACGAACATAGCGATCGTATTGATCGGTGACCCATGACTTGTCCGCAATATTGGGTGACGCGACTAGCTTAAGAATCGCTTCTTTAATATCCGCAGGAGTCTGTGGCATCGGCACATTAACCGGCTTTAATGAATCCAAATACGCAGGGCGTTGCATCGGGCGGTTATAGACCGGACCATCGTGCGCCACGGTGCGTGGTGGAACATCAACAATCAACTCACCATTCCACGTGATGTGGAGACGATCACCTTCGGTGACCTGACCAATCACAGTCGCGGTGACATCCCACTTCTTGCAAATCTGCATGAAGCGCGTCAACTTCGATGGCTCGATAATCGCGCACATTCTTTCTTGAGATTCCGACATCAAAATCTCTTCTGGCGATAACGATGGATC
>CAJAEK010000155.1 GCA_903938735.1 uncultured Actinomycetes bacterium
GGAACACTGACTGAATACGCCAACTGGCGCTGGTGCTTGTTCGTTAACGCTCCTATCGCGTTGATCGCTGTGTTGCTTGCTATTCCAAACATCAAGGAATCACATGCAGCCGGTAACCGTAGCTACGACATTCCTGGTGCAATCACCGTCACTCTCGGACTTGTTTCACTCGTCTACGGATTTAGCCAGGCAGCGAACCATGGCTGGGGCAATTCCTCGACCTACCAATACTTCATCATCGCTGCCGTTCTCATCGCAATCTTCTTGGTCCTCGAGGCGAAGGTAACGAATCCGTTGATGCCGTTACGCGTCCTCAATGAGCGCAATCGTGGCGGTTCCTATATCGGTGCAATCTTGGTTGGTACTGGTCTATTCGCGATGTTCCTTTTCTTGAGCATCTACTTCCAGAGCTTCTTGCACTACTCATCACTCCGTTCAGGTTTTGCCTTCTTGCCATTCTCGGCAGGCGTTATAGTCTTTGCTGGAGTTGCATCGCAGCTCTTGCCAAAGTTCGGACCACGTCCATTGATGGTCGTTGGTTTGCTGATGGGTGCGGGTGGCTTGTTGCTGCTTTCTAACATCACGCCGGAGTCCAGCTACACCAAGAACATCTTGCCAGCCATCATCATCATGAGCACCGGACTGGCATTGTTCTTCATTCCTAGTGCATCAACCGGTTTGCATAACTCAGGCGAGCACGATGCGGGTGTTGCAAGTGCAATGCTCAACACCAGCCAGCAAATTGGTGGCTCTCTAGGTGCAGCACTTCTCAACACGGTCGCGATTTCTTCGTCAGCCGCCTTTGCGAAGTCTCACACTGCGCTTGGAGCGAAGCTTGCTCCCGCAGCAGCCGTCCACGGTTTTGCAGCAACCTTCAAGATTGGTGCGGCGTTCTTGTTGCTGGCGGCAATCGTGAGTGCGCTCATGATCAATGTCGGTAAGGATTCACTTACCGAAGCCGAAGGTGGCGCGCTAATCTAAATACGAACTACGCCTTGCGCCTGCGATAGGCCCACAAGCCAAAGAGCAGGCCGAGAACAATAAGCACCGTCGTGGCACCATACACGGCGGTGTTTTTGTTTATGCCGTGCGCATGGACCGTTGATTGAGTTATTGGTGGATTCGAGGTCGTGTCGTTCAACCCAAACGAGAAGGTGTATTCGCCGTCAACGACATGGCCATCGGCCGCCGCGACGCGATAATTCACCAAGACCAAGCCAGGCGTCTTGTCAGGCAATACCGGCACCACGATCTGATTGGAAGTGACCTTGATTGGTCCGTCATTGAGCGCTTCGGCGTTTGAATTTGTCACTTGAACAAAGTTGACCTGCTTGCCGCTTACAAGCTCGAGCGGTTCACCAAAGTTGAGAACCAATTGTTTGGGCCACGATGTGACGACTGATCCATTGGCAGGGACGGCAGAGGCGAGCGAGGTATGAGCGTTGGCGACTGAAGGCACGAGAATAAGGGCCGCAGCACCTGTCAGCGAGAATAGTTTCTTCATGGATCTAGTCTAGGAAAAAGTCCATCAAAAATTCGGTCGTACCTGGCTTTACCGAATACTTTTCCAAATCCGTAATTCCCTCAGATGCCAAAAGTTCATCATCAACGAAAAAGTTGCCGGTGCACTCTGCAGCGAATCGATTGAGAATGATGTAAGCGGCATCCGCAAGGATCTCCGGCTTTCGACAATAGTCAGTATCCACTCCGGGAATCATTGCTAGCGCTGCGGTGTCGATAGCCGTGCGGGGCCAGAGGGCGTTAACACCAATCCCCTCTTTACGAAATTCCTCGGACAAGCCAAGTACGCACATCGACATTCCGTACTTCGCCATTGTGTAGGCAAGATGAGGTTTGAACCATTTTGCGTTCATAGACAGTGGCGGAGAAAGGGTGAGAATATGTGGATTGCGGCCTTGCTTGGCGCTCTCGCGCAGATACGGGATTGCTGCCTGAGAGGTGAGGAATGTTCCGCGCACATTCACATCAAACATAAGGTCAAAACGCTTCGCTGGAGTTGCCTCAGTCTTGGTCAGATTAATCGCACTGGCATTGTTGATCAGAATATCGATGCCACCAAAGGTTTCCGCGGTTTGTGCGATTGCCGACGCGATTGCATCTTCGTCACGAATGTCGCATTGAATAGGTAGCGCAGTTCCACCGGATGCTTCAATCTCCTTGGCAGCCGAGAAGATAGTTCCTGGCAATGTGGGGTGTGGGTCAGTCGTCTTTGCCGCAATTGCAATGCTGGCGCCATCGGCGGCTGCTTTCAGAGCAATCGACAGACCGATACCACGAGATCCACCAGTGATAAAGATTCGTTTACCGGCGAGTGACATTATTTTGCGCCCTTCTTCTCCAGGAATTTCATAAAGGCAATCTTCGCTTCGTCGGATTCCAAGGCAATTCGGAAGAGTTCTGACTCGGCCTCCATCACCATCGCGACAGCCTGGTGGTGACCGCTCTTAAGCAAGGCCTTAGTGTTGGTGACTGCAGTTGGAGGTTGTTCGCCAATCATTGCTGCGACTTCCATCGCAGTCTTCACGACGTCATCGCTGATTTGATTTATCAAGCCCATGTCCAACGCCTCTTGCGCGCCAAAGCTGCGACCCGTTAAAAAGATTTCACTGGCCTTTGCATGACCGACTAAGCGTGGGAAGAGCAGGCTAGAGCCAGCTTCAGGAACCAATCCCAATGAAACAAAGGGCATGGAAAATTTCGAATCCAACGCCGCAAAGACCAAGTCGCAGTGAAGAAGCATTGTGGTGCCGATTCCCACAGCGTTGCCATGAACCGCAGCGATCAGCGGCTTTGGAAAATTGTGAAGCGCTTGTAGGAATCCAAAGACGGGTGAACTCTCGCCCGTCGGTGGGGTATTCATGAAGTCAAAGATGTCGTTGCCGGCGGTAAATGCCGAGCCAGAGCCAGTAATGACTACAGATCGAATGGCAAAGTCCGCAGTGGCGCCCGCTAGCGCCGAGGTTAACTCGGAATACATCGCCGGGGTAAGAGCGTTCTTCTTCTCAGGGCGGTTGAGCGTTAGCAGGAGGGTCGAGCCCTGCAGCGAGCGTTCGATCATTAGCGAGTCGGTCATGTCACGGATTCTAGTTAAACAATGGTCTGGCGTCTGTAGCCAGATAGGGCACAATGAAGCCGCAAGGACCGTATCCAACGAATGGAGAGATTCATGGATATCAGAATTTTGAGTCGAGAACTGACGCCGTTCGAGCACTTAGTTGCCGAGCACCTCTGCGAAGGTATGTCCAACGTAGCCATCGCCAATGCCACCGCTCACAGCGAGAAGGTCATTGAAAACACCGTCTCGCGCATGGCTCGCGCCTTTGGGATTACATCCAACGGAGATGTGAATATTCGAGTGCTTCTGGCACTGGCATATCGCTCGCAATTCGGTGATGCCGCATTCGACAAGCTGGGCGCATCTTGCCAACATATTGAAATCGGACCAGACGGAAAGTCGTACTGCAACCGACACGTCGAATAGTTTCCACACGGGTCGCTGTGACCCACATCTAAGGGCTAGCTCTCATGCAATTCGGTGAGGTGCTAGCCCTCAGCTTTTCTCTTCAATCCAATTCTCCACACAGCAATACTTCAGGTATCACGAAATCAAAGCAGATTTCGTTACCGGAGAGAAAAGGAAATAGAAAATGAAGAGAAAAACATTCGACAAGCTCGCCAGCGCCATCGGCTTGCTTCTAGCCGTGGGACTCCTTGTAGCAGGCGCGCTACTCACATGGGGCTATTCATTCGCGAACAGTCAAGTGAAGAGCCAGCTTGCAAGCCAGCACATCACTTTCCCAGCAACACCCGCTGATCCCAAAGCATCTGCCGATGTCGTGAAGTTCTTTAAAAACAATGGCGGCAAAACCATGAACAATGGCAAGCAAGCGCAGATGTATGCCGACAACTACATCGCGATTCACCTTATTGGAATCGGCGGCGGAAAGACCTATTCCGAACTGAGCGGTATGGCCATGAAGGATCCAACTAATGCTGCCTTGCAAGGACAAGTTGCCACCGTTTTTAAGGGCGAAACACTTCGTTCTATCTTGTTAACGGCATATGCCTTCTGGCAATTGGGACAGATTGCGATGATTTCTTCCTACGTCGCATATCTCGGTGGAGTGCTCTTCCTTATCTTGGCTCTCCTAGGCTTTGCTCATCTACGTCGAGCAGAGACCGATTCGGAGATCTAAGCCCCATCTCTCCGTGGGGAAAGAAAAATCCCGCCAGATTAATCTGGCGGGATTTTTTTTATTTTACGTTCTAATTAACGATCAAGCTTTCCAGCGATGAACTCTTCGGTCTTCGCGTGTGCTTGCTCGTCGGTGTACTGCACTGGTGGTGACTTCATGAAATACGACGATGGTGAAAGCAATGGTCCGCCAATTTTGCGATCCAAGGCGATCTTTGCGCAACGAAGCGCATCGATAATCACACCAGCTGAGTTTGGTGAATCCCACACTTCGAGCTTGTATTCAAGATTCAATGGAACGTCACCGAATGCGCGACCCTCAAGGCGGACATATGCCCACTTGCGGTCATCCAACCAAGGAATGTAATCCGATGGTCCGATGTGGACGTTCTTCGCGCCCATGTCGTGATCAAGCTGTGATGTCACAGATTGAGTCTTAGAAATCTTCTTTGACTCAAGACGATCGCGCTCCAACATGTTCTTGAAGTCCATGTTTCCACCAACGTTGAGCTGGTAGGTGCGATCGAGGTGAACGCCGCGATCCTGGAACAACTTCGCCATGATGCGGTGAGTAATGGTTGCGCCGACCTGAGACTTGATGTCATCGCCAACGATTGGGATGCCAGCCTTAGTGAACTTATCGGCCCAGACTGGGTCTGATGCGATAAAGACTGGAAGGGCGTTAACGAAAGCCACACCAGCATCGATTGCGCACTGGGCATAGAACTTCGCAGCCTCTTCTGAACCTACAGGGAGGTAGCAGATCAAAACATCGACCTTCTCTGCCTTGAGGCGAGCAACGATGTCGATTGGTGCTGCTGTTGATTCGGTGATGGTCTCCTTGTAGTAACGACCAAGGCCGTCCAAGGTGTGACCGCGCTCGACGGTGATGCCAGTCTTGGCAACATCGCAGAACTTAATGGTGTTGTTCTCGCTCGCCCACATCGCGTCGGCCAGGTCGAGTCCGACCTTCTTTGCATCGACGTCGAAGGCAAGTACGAAGTTCACGTCGCGGACGTGATAACCGCCCAAGACTGCGTGCATGAGACCTGGGATCTCGGTATCGGCTGCAGCGTCCTTGTAATAAGTAACGCCCTGGATCAACGAGTTCGCGCAGTTACCTACGCCAATAATCGCTACCCGGATTTCGCCCTTTGATGATGTGCTCACGAGGATTTCCTTTCGGTATTTATCATTTCTTCCAACCACGTGATTTCACGTTCGGTGGATTCCAACGAGTGACGACGCCACTCAACGAGGTACTTGTCGATACCAGCTGGAGATTTCTCCAACTCGTTTCGTAGAATGGCAGCCTTCTCAGCGGCTCGACGGAGTCGACCTTCCAAGATTTGCAACCGGTTGTTTTTTGGAGTCGGTCCAAAGAATGCGAACCGGACTTCAAAGCTATCGTCGTCCCACGTGTCGGGACCAGAAGAGGAAGTCATTTCAGCGAAATGCTTCTCCCCCTTCGCTGTTAATGCGTAAGAAATTCTTGAACGTCGCGAGCGCCCTGGCGTCTCCACCAACGACTCTTCAATGACGCCGGCTTCCAGCATCCGCCGAAGTTGTGGGTAGAGAACGGAAAATGAGAGTGCGCGAAATGGGCCATAGATGGCGATCAAACGCTTACGGAGTTCGTACCCGTGGAGCGCGCCTTGGCTCAGCAAACCCAGCAGGGCGAACTCGAGGGCTTCGCTACGTGAGCGCATCTCGTTCCTCGCTTTCGGGCTGGCTGGTTGATACTCCGGACGAATATATCGGTCGTATATATCGGTTCGATATATCGTGACGCTATTTAAGCCGATATCCCCACCCGAGGCAAGCCCAACCCTCCGTATCAGCGGCGTGTCGCTCGGCTACGCTGGCCGTATGAGCTCCGCCCTCGCGCTTCCGGTCTTTATCGTGCCCACGCGGGTCTGGGAGTACGTCATAGCCGCCGTCGTCATAATCCTCGTGCCTGGACCTAGCGTGCTCTTTACGGTCGCTCGGGCCATCGCCTGGGGTCGCACTACCGCTATCGCCACCGTGGCGGGAAACGTGCTCGGTGCCTTTTCGCTCTCGGTTGTCGTTGCCTTTGGGCTCGGTCCGATCCTTCAACATTCCAAGTTCGCCTTTGTGGGCGTTCAGATTGTGGGGGGCCTCTACATCGTCTATCTCGGAATCGACGCAATTCGCCACAGCGGGCTACATGCTGCCGACATGACCAATCAAGGAGATCTGCGCCCGACAGCGCTGCGCTCAATCCGAGATGGTTTCTGGGTAGGCGCGCTCAATCCCAAGTGCGTCGTCTTCTTTGGAGCCATCCTGCCTGCTTT
Source organism: uncultured Actinomycetes bacterium (assembly GCA_903938735.1). GTDB lineage: Bacteria > Actinomycetota > Actinomycetes > Nanopelagicales > Nanopelagicaceae > AAA044-D11. The sequence continues at coordinate 6,532 of CAJAEK010000155.1, forward strand.
CGTGGATCGCAAAAAAGGTCACATCACATCGCAGTTGATTGTGATGGGCGCGATTTTCTCGGCCATCGCCTTCTTCTCCGATGGCGCATGGGGCGTCTTGGCTGGCACCATCCGCAACTGGTTGGCCACCGAAATGAAGCGGTTGGTTCGGATGCGCACCACCGGCGGCGTCATCATGATTCTGCTCGGCCTCGTTACCTTCATCAACGCGATTCGCCAGTCCTAAACCTTTCGGACAGGGTGGCGGTCCCCCTGATTGTCAGACCAAGCGGGCAAAATACTGGGCATGACAATAAAAATCAGTCCTAATGGACGCTCGAATATCTCCCCCAGCGCACTGACCTTCTCGTGGAACGGCTGCCACCGTTGCCTCTGGCTCTATTACAACGAGCAACTGCAAGCCCCTAACTTCATGCCACTTGTTAAAGAGCTGGCCGAGATGCAAGAGCTGGCGTGCGTTGGCAAAACGTCCGCCGATTTACATGCCGCGCTTCCAGAAGGAAAAGTTCATGATCGCGGCGGCTGGGTTCAATCCAAGCCGATTGTTGTTAACGGTGAAGAGACGCCACTCGCCATTAAGGGCGTCTATGACTTAATGATGGAATTTCCCGATGGCACCTACGGCATCGTCGACTGCAAGTTCCAAGCTCGACAGAGCGATAAGAGCAAGTTTTACGCACCTCAGCTCGAGGCCTATGCCTTTGCTTTGGAGAACCCGGCGAAAGGCGAACCAAAGAAAATTAGCTCACTGGGTCTGTTGGTCTGGTCGCCAGTGAAGATTCGCGGCAACTCTGCTGGCAACTTCGGCATGGAGCTCAGCTGCGAGTGGTACCCAATCGAACGCGATCCGGATGCGCTTCAACAGCGGCTGACGGATTTCATCACCATGATCACCGGCGAGCTACCTGAGTCCAAGCAAAATTGCGACCAATGCAATTACTTAAGCGCTCGACGTGAAGTTATTGGAGCCCGCTAACTTTTCCAGAAAGTAAGAGCTACTTGCTCTCTGGCTTCTTCTTCGCGGCTTTCTTAGCGCGAAGCTCTTGCTTGATTCGCTCACGTGCGGCATCGGCGATGATTGCCTTCGCTTCGGAGGCATACATATCGACATACTCTTGACCGGAGAGTTCGTGGATTGCGTCCATGATCTCGTCCGTCACTGCACGCAGGTGTTGCAGGTCGGTGGAATCGCCCGAGAAATACATCGGCTCGCCGAATACCATCTCGACCCGCGTGACCTTGGGGATGACTTGGCCGGTGGGTTGAATCTCTGCGGTGTTGAACATCGCGACCGGAACAACGGCGGCGCCTGATTCAATAGCTAACCGAGCGATACCAGTGCGACCCTTATAGAGACGACCATCAGGCGAGCGAGTGCCCTCCGGATAAATACCGATACAGGAACCTTCGGCTAATAACTCCAAGCCGGTATTAAGCGCTGCTTCGCTGCGACGACCGCCGGAGCGATCGACTGGGACCTGGCCGAGTGCTTCGAAGGTCTTCTTCTTCGCGAAACCCTTAACGCCCGGCGATGTGAAATATTCGCTCTTTGCCAAGAAGGTGACCTTGCGTGGCACAACCAACGGCATGAAAATCGAATCACTAAAGGACAAGTGGTTTGAAGCAATGATGACCGGACCATTTTGTGGAACATGGCGCAGGCCAGTGACCTTTGGACGAAAGAGAATCGTCAAAATGGGAATCAGAAATGACTTCAACGTCTGATAAACCATGTCGGGATTCTAGCCAATGGGGTGGCAGAGCCAAATCTGTGCGAGTATCTGAGCGTGACGACGCCAGCAAACC
>CAJAEK010000156.1 GCA_903938735.1 uncultured Actinomycetes bacterium
ACCTGTGTCTTCACCGTTGCAGGCTTGGTTGGCGCGACGCCCGAGCTACTTGCTCGGCTCAGTAAATCACTTGTTACATCACGCGTCTTGGCCGGAACTATTCGCATGACAGGTGATGAATCAAAAGACTTGGCACTTGCCGGTTCGCTCGCGAAATCATCGAAGGACCTTGAGGAGCACGAATATGCGGTTCGATCAGTCGCTGACGCGCTGGCGCCATATTGCTCTTCAACTAACGTGCCTGAATCACCATTCGTTCTGCACTTGGCTAACGTTATGCATCTGGCTACAGATGTCACTGGCGTTGTTAATGAATCAGCGGTGCCAGTCGATATCTTCACCGTGATTTCATCGCTGCATCCATCGGCCGCGGTCTGCGGAACGCCGACCGATGTGGCGCGCACTCTCATTAATGAACTTGAAGGTATGAATCGTTCGCGTTACGCCGGTCCAGTCGGCTGGGTCGATGCGCGTGGCGATGGTGAGATGGGAATCGCGCTTCGTTGCGGCTTAATTTCGGATGATGCGCGCTCTGTCAGAGTATTTGCCGGTTGCGGAATTGTTGCTGGTTCGGTGCCGGAAGATGAGCTTGCTGAAAGTCAGGCTAAGTTGAGCCCGATGCGTACCGCTCTAGAAACACTTTGATAGAGGCTCTTTAACTCGCTCGCCATCGTTTCGCGCGCTGGTACTTCAACAACAACGAATCTCACGCCATTTTGTGGATGGTTGATTACTCGCTCAATATCTGAAGCGGTCTTCACTTTTTCTACCTCTAAGCCAAAGCCGACGATTGCACGGTACAAGTCAACATTCTGCGGCGTGCCAAAGATTGATTCAAATCCCGCGACATCTGCTTGTGGCAAGGTGGAGAAAATGCCACCGCCATTGTTATCAATAATAAAGAGCGTCAGATTTACATCGGGCACATTTCCGAGCGCCGAAATATCGTGCAGAAAAGTCAAATCCCCCATGACCGCAAAGTTATTTTCAAATTCAAAAGCAATGCCGAATGCAGTGGAAATATTTCCATCGATGCCTGCCAGGCCGCGATTCGCAAAGGTGGATATCCCGTCACGCACATCGGCGAATGCTTCGATATCTCGAATTGGACGGGAAGAACCGATAAAGAGCGAAGCGCCGTCTGGTACGGATTCTGCAATCGTGCGCAACGCATTTTGCTCAGACCATGTTGCATCGCTTCGAATAATTTCAGCAGTTGCTTCGGCGGCATTCCACCATTCAGTGGCCGATGATTCGCCGACGATTGCAGGCATCGTGAAGAACTTCTGATCCGCGGTGCGATGCACATCAACTTCCGCCATTCGCGGGTCAATCACAATCACGTTCTCGGCACCAGCAATGAACGCGTTGATGCTTCGGGAGAGCGTTGTGCGACCGATGACAACAACGGTCTTTGGGCGAAGAAGCTCGCGAACCTGCTCATCTGCCAAGAAAAGTGCAGCGTGCGGAAGCGCACCAGGGAACGAGAGCGGGTCCTCTGCAATCACTGGCACATCTGCACCCAAAAGAGCATCCTGAATTAGCTCAGCCTCGAAAGTACCTCGGTCATGACCGATAACAACTACCGTGCCCTCGCCGACCCGCAATTCACCATCTAGCTCTGGCAGGTCCGCTGCCATTTCAATTTCTAGTCCATCGAGCCAATCATTTTCATCCGATGGAAGCAACGGTTCATCGAATTGAATATTGAGGTGCACAGGGCCGCCGAGGAGCAATGGCGCGATGGCGATGGGTGCAACAACATCGTGACTCTTTACATCGCCATAGATGTTGGTCTGGTTCGTTGTTTGGTTAGCGCCGGTGCCTCGAAGTCGCGCTGGTCGATCTGCGGTAAGGACCAACAATTTATTCTGGGCATGATGCGCCTCGAGCACGGCCGGGTGGTAATTCGCAGCAGCTGTTCCGCTCGTGCAGACAATCGCCACGTAGTTATCACTCGCTTTTGCTAACCCAAGTGCGAAGAATGCTGCGCCTCGCTCATCAATGCGAACATGCAAATCAATGAAACCTTTTTTTGCTGCTTCATAAAGCGCGATAGAAAGTGGCGCGTTGCGAGAACCAGGTGAGAGCACAACATCGCTGATGCCGAGTTCGAGCATTTCGCGAACGATTCCGCGCGCTGATTGAGTGGCGTTCATTAACTCAACCACCCGCTCTCTTCAATCACGGCCGCGAATTCATCGCTCCATATTTCAATAACTCTATTCTCCCACCAGGTTGTGCGATCTGCATCAGCTGTGAAACGAGCGAGCAGGCCATCATCAGGAACCAGGCGTGCGACCGAGATTTCGCCATCTATCGGCAGAACCGCAGGCGAAACCACATCGCCAGCAAGCAGCGCCACCGTTCCTAAGCCACATGCGCCATCAAGATTCGATACCGATGCCGCCAGCGCCAAGCCATGACTGATTCCGATTCCGGTCTCTAGCGCACTGGAGATAACGACTGGTAGACCGATTTCATTAATTAACTTCTGCGCTGCGGCGAATCCCCCGATGGGCGCCCATTTAATGATGGCCACATCGGCGTATTCATGAAGGCTACTGAAATCCTGGTTTAGCTCTTTTCGAATGGATTCGTCTGCTGCAATTCGAAACGGAATTTCACTCTTTAAAATTTGCAAGTCATCGGCGGCAAGCGTGGGTTGTTCGATGTAGTCGAAGACATTGCCAAAGCGATGGTGATAATTAAAAATATGTTTACGGGCATCATCGAGCGACCAGCCACCATTTACATCGAGCCGAATTTTGGCATCGGGCAATACATCCAGCACTGCTTCGATTCGATCAGCATCGCTCTCAAAATCGTTGACTTTCAACTTGACTGTGGAGCAGCCCGCAAAGTTCTGCAAGAACGCGGCCACATCCTCGGCCGGAATTCTTGGCAGCGTGGCATTGATACCAATCCGACTTCGCTTGAATTCTGGCCACGGGCGATACGCGCCTTCAATTGCCGCCATTAACCATCGAGCAGACTCGTGTGCGTCATATTCAAGAAACGGTGAGAACTCGCTCCAACCTGCCGGACCTTCGAAGAGCAGCGCTTCGCGATAGGAAATTCCGCGAAAATCGGTTGTCGTCGGAATCGAAACAACAACTGCGTTCTGAAGAACTGCTGCGATTTCCGATGGGAAGGACATGGGGGGATTACCGATACCGAGTCGTTATGGGCGCTTGGGGAATTTATTGAAATCTGGATCGCGCTTCTCTTTATACGCGTTGCGTCCTTCTTGACCCTCTTCGGTTAAATAGAAAAGCAGCGTGGCATCGCCCGCCAGTTGTTGCACGCCAGCAAGGCCATCGTCAGCGGCGTTTAATCCAGCCTTCAACAACCGCAGTGCCATTGGCGAATGGCGAAGCATCTCGCGACACCATGAAACCGTCTCTGCCTCGAGCTCTGAGACCGGAACAACCGTGTTTACTAAGCCCATGTCGAGCGCTTCTTGCGCATCGTATTGGCGACATAAGAACCAGATTTCGCGAGCCTTCTTCTGACCAATATGCGCTGCCAATAACCCGGCGCCATATCCACCGTCGAACGAGCCCACCATCGGACCAGTCTGACCAAACTTTGCGTTGTCAGCAGCGATTGTTAGGTCGCAGACCACATGCAAAACGTGTCCGCCGCCAACTGCCCAACCAGCAACCATTGCAACAACTGGCTTTGGTAATCGACGAATTTGAATTTGGAGATCGAGGACATTGAGTCGACCAATTCCCTTTTTGCCAAGTGCGTCACTACCGATGTAGCCATCATCGCCACGTACGTTGATATCGCCACCAGAACAGAATGCTTCGCTGCCAGCGCCAGTAAAAATAATGACACCGACCTGATCGTTATCGCGCGCTAAATCAAATGCAATTTTCAACTCTGCCAGCGTCTCTGGTCGAAACGCATTACGTACTTGTGGTCGGTTAATCGTGATCTTTGCGATGCCGTCGGCTACTTCATAAATAACATCAGTGAATTTTTCGCCGCCTTCGCCAATCGCCCATTGCGGGATAGTGCGGCTGCCGGGTTCACGCTTAAATGGCTTGCTCATAGCGGTAGCCTATGGGGGTCATGAGCGAAATGTTGAGTCGAGAACTAATCACCGTGCTGCCCGAGTGGGAATTGCCACAGGTGACTCAATCACTGCAAGCTGCGCTGGCCGGGATCGGCCCCGCGCTGGCCTTTGCGCCAACATCGCAAACCCACGTTTCTCAAGAAGTGGCTCTCGTTATTCCTACCAGTGGATCAACTGGGGCCGCAAAGGAAGTTGCTTACACCGCGGATGCGCTTCGCGCTTCTGCCCGAGCCGCACATGCTTTTCTAGGCGCACAATCAGGTGATACCTGGTCGTTGCTCTTGCCTACCAACCATATTGCGGGCGTCAATGTCTTGGTTCGTGCGCTCGAACTCGGCGCCGATGTTCTCGATTTTCGAAACACAAATAATTACCGCACCGCGCAATTCACATCGGTTGTCCCGACTCAACTACATCGCGCAGTCAATGGTGATCACGAACTTCTTGCACATCTTCAATCTGCCCGACATGTGCTGGTCGGCGGCGCTGCGACAAGCGAAGCGCAACTTTCAGAAGCAACAGCTTCCGGAATTAAAGTCGTCACGACGTACGGCATGTCCGAGATGTCTGGCGGTTGTGTGTACAACAACGAACCGCTCACTGGCGTTGAGGTTGAACTTGGTGAAACCGGAGTGATTCGCTTGCGTGGGCCCATGATGGCGCATGGATATCTCAACTACCCCGAGCTCTGGAGCCAAGCAACGAGCGATGGTTGGTTCACCACTAATGATCTCGGAACTCTAATCGACGGTCGATTACACATCACTGGCCGGGCCGATGACGTGATTATTTCCGGTGGCGAGAAAATTTCCTTATCGGCGATTGATGCTGCACTGAACAATCACTTTGCGCCGCAACAATTTATCTCTGTTGGTGTACCTGATCCTGAATGGGGCACTAAATTATGTATCGCCTCAGATACTTCCATCAACGAGCAGGCCGTTAGGGATTTCTTACGCGCAGATATGGGAAGCCACGCATCACCAAAAGCATTTCTCACTCTCCCTGCATTGCCACTGCGCGGGATTGGCAAGCCAGATCGCGATGCGTTGGTCGGGTATTTCACAGTTTCTGAGTGAGGATTTCCGGCCGGGAACTCGGATATAGGGAATAGATAGAGAATAATGTGATGGTGAATACCGCTGAGATTGGTTCGATTAAAAAATGGGTGCTCGGGGCTCGGCCTCGCACATTGCCAGCAGCCATTGCTCCCGTGGTTGTGGGAACAACACTTATCCGAACCCACGGAGATAAGCATCTGCATTGGATAAATGCCTTACTTGCACTCGCAGTCAGCCTCTTGCTCCAAATTGCCGTTAATTACGCCAATGACTATTCGGATGGAATCCGTGGCACAGATGAGGTCCGAGTTGGACCGATTCGGTTAGTTGCATCAGGCGTTTCGTCTGCTCGTGCTGTTAAATCCGCCGCGTTCATTAGCTTTGCGCTCGCCGCAGCTTGTGGTGCGGTTCTTGCTGCACGGACGAGCTGGTGGTTAATTCTGGTTGGTGCCATCGCGATCGTTGCAGCATGGACATATACCGGCACATCAAAGCCATATGGATATATGGGATTCGGTGAAATTTCGGTCTTTCTTTTCTTCGGCGTTGTCGCGACTATGGGTAGCTACTTCGCTCAATCACAATCCTTAACCGCGCGCGCATTTCTTGTCTCTCTTCCTATGGGTGCACTCTCGTGCGCAATTCTCTCGATCAATAACTTGCGGGATCGTCCAAAGGATGAACTCGTCGGAAAGCACACACTTGCTGTTCGGCTAGGCGATACGAAGGCTCGCTATCTCTATGTCGGCTTAATAGCCCTTGCGCATACGGCTTCGGTGCTCGCCGCAACAATCACGCCTTGGACGCTACTTACCGTCGCGCTACTGCCGCTTTCGGTTGGGGTTTCGCGTTCAGTGCTGGCTGGCGCAGCTGGCCGCGATTTGATTCCTTTGCTCGGTAAGACCGGTCGCTTGCAGATGCTCTTTGCACTCTGCTTGGCAATCGCCTTCTGCATCTGATGATGTAAGTAGCTAGACTGAACTCATGCTCAGAGTCCTGGTGTACGTCGTACCGATTGCAATCGTTCTCTATGCATTCTTTGATTGCGCCAGTACTCCGCAAGAGAACGTCCGCAACCTTCCTAAATGGGCCTGGTTGCTCATCATTTTGGTCTTTGACTTACTGGGGTCGCTCGCTTGGTTAATTGCCGGCCGACCAAAAAAGGGAAACGCCGGCGGAAAAGCGCCGCGCCGACGTGGACCTGTTGCGCCTGACGATGACCCTGATTTCTTGCGCAAGCTTTAGGCAGTAATAGCCGAGAGGCTTTCAATTTCAGCGGTGCTGAGTTCAACTACCTGAACAATCTCCTTCAGCTGATCAACAGTGCGAGCACTCGCAATTGGCGTCGAGACAGCGGCTTGACCACGCAACCATGCCAACGCGATAGCCGCCATTGGTGCGTTGTGTGCGGCTGACAATTCTTGTAAGCGAGCAATCGCTGCATATCCACGGTCATTCTGGTAATCCACTACTCCGCCAGCACGTACCGAATCCACGGTAGAACCGGCCGAGTACTTGCCCGACAGGAAGCCGCGCGCCAATCCGTAATACGGCAGCGCAGAGATGCCAAGCGCAGACAACGCGGGAGCAAGGTCGCTCTCAAATTCTTTTCGGTCTAACAAGTTGTATTGGTTTTGCAATCCAACATATTGCGCCCAGCCATATGTCTGGCTGATATGGATTGCTTCGCGCAACCGGGCCGCCGAATAATTAGAAGCGCCTAGGTAACGAACCTTGCCGTCAACGACCAGCGCATTAAATGCTTCGAGCGTCTGAGTGAGTGGCATTGTGGTGTCGTCCTCATGTGCGTAATAGAGATCGATGTAATCGGTCTGCAAACGCGAAAGTGAATCATCAGCGGCGGCACGAATATTCGCAGCAGATAGACCTGCCCGGGTTGAAAGCTTGGCGACCTTTGTAGCAATCACCATCTCGGCGCGGTTGCCGCGAGACTTCATCCAATTTCCGATAATCCGCTCGCTCTCGCCGCCAAGATTGCCTGGCTTCCATTCGGAATACACATCTGCGGTATCAATAAAGTTGCCGCTGGCGGCTGCATAAGCATCAAGAACGGCGAAGGATTCTTCTTCGTTGGCAGACCAACCAAAGACATTTCCACCCAAGCACAATGGATGGACGGATAAATCAGTTTTTGGAAGTGTGATGCGTTGGCTCATGGTTCCCGCTTTCAGATGTGTATGGCTGGATTACAGACCAGAGTAGGTATGTAATCCACTACCCCAGATATTTACCCAGACGTAGTTAAAAAGAAAAGTCGAACCAGCAAAGAGGCAGAGCCATGCGGCCCGACGGCCACGCCAGCCAATAGTTACGCGGGCATGAAGATAAGCGGCGTATGCGACCCAAGTAATGAAAGCCCAGGTCTCTTTTGGATCCCATGACCAATAGCGGCCCCAAGCGCTCTCAGCCCAAATCGCGCCGGCGATAACCGCAAAGGTCCACAACGGAAATACGAATGCCACCAAGCGATATGCCAATTGATCGAGCGTCTCGAGCGATGGCAATCTCTGCGCCCATACTTTTCGAGCACCCTTGGATTCCATCCGGTCCAAAATCAAATATGTCGCAGCGACACAGTTGGCGAGAAGAAAGACGCCACCCGATGCGATTGCCGCCGACACGTGAATCGCGAGCCATGTTGATTTCAAAGCCGGCACCAATGGGGCACTAGGGCGATAAAGCACAGTGATTGCTGTTCCCAGCGTCAGCAGGACGGCGATTGCAACGGGCAATCCCAGCCAACGAAGTTTGTACTTGGCAAGCGCATAAAGATAGGCCCCCGAGAAGGCGAGCGCACCGGTAATTGAAAACTCATACATGTTGCCCCACGGAACGCGGTGCGCTGAAAGTCCACGCGCAATCACGCCCGCGAACAGCAGGAGAAAGCCGAGCGTCATCATCGCGGTGCCGATCCGGCCACTGCGTTGGGTACGTGAGAAATCGAATTTGGTAGCGCTGTTATCGGTATCTGCGCCAGCAGCAACTTCTACGTTGTGGACCGAGAACGAAACTTCAATTGCATGTGCAAAGAATGCAATGGTGTAGACCGCCATCGCCGAATAAATCAGATTGTTAGAGAGGTATGCATACGTCGTGGATGTCATGCCTTATCCCTCGCTTCCCGTATTTAATAGCGCTGCAACCAGCTGCGCGACTTCTTCGTCCAGACCGGGTGTTCCGTTCTTCGCTAAACCTGCTACTTGTAACGCCTTGCCGGTGGGATCAATCTTCACCCAAATTCGGCGCTGCCGTGTAAAGAGTGAAACCATCAAACCAAGGACCGCCAATATGGCGCCAAGCAATGCGTACATTTTGCCTGGGTCATCAACAATCTGCAGGTTAACCCAAGATTTCCAGCCGTCAAATGTGATGGAACCCTCACCGAAGTCATAGCTTTGGCCGACTGCTAATTGCTTGAGTCCAAGCTTGGTCATCTTCGAAGTATCGAGCCGATAAACCGATTGCGGATTGCCCGAATCCAAACCAAGGTTGCCTTGCCAGGCCGAGAGCAACAAGCGCGGATCAAGCGCCTCGGGAAATACCGAGAAAGCGCCACGCGTTGCGCTTCGGTCATACGTGGGGACGAACGAACCAACGAATCCAATCTGCGGATTCATATCCGGCAGTTTGATTGCACCGGTAGAAGTCAGGTTTGCATCCTGTGGCAAGAAAACAACGGGCCCCTGGAAAGTTATTTTTCCGGTTTTATCTTTAACCGTGACGACCGGCGAATAGCCATTAGCTTGGAGATAGATCTTTGTACTGCCATAGGTGAGTGGTTTATTGACTCGAATAACTTGAGTATTGGCAGTTGAACCCGCCGGATTTTCTGCCGCAACCGTCAAGACATAATCGGATGGCGCATTAGTTGTGATGTTATAGGTAGCTTTAAAGTTTTTGATTGTGAGCGCAAACGGGACAAGCGATCCCTCTTTTTGGAACTTGCCGAAACTTAAGTTGTCGTACGAGGTTGGAGTATTTACAAATCGCTCTCCCACATTCACTATTGCCTCGCCGCGGCTACCCAACAAGCCACCAACTGCAACCGCGAGCAGAATCAAAATAAGTGAGAGGTGGAAGAGGAGATTTCCGGTCTCGCGCGAATAACCCTTTTCCGCCGAGATACTTGTGCTTTCGCGGCGAACCCGGAAGCGATGGCGCTTCAACCATTTCTCCGCGGTATCAAGTGAGCCAACGCCTTCGACAACCGTGAAGGCCTCCATCTTCTCGAGAAATTTTGGAGTCAGCGGTGGCTTTGCGCCAATCTTTTTTAGATGATCAAAGGTGCGCGGCAATACGCAACCAATGAGCGAAATAAACAAGAGGATATAAATAGCAGCAAACCATGGTGATCCATATACGCTAAAAAGTTGGAACTTATCCATCCAATGCGCAAGCGTTGGGTTGGCTGAAAAATATTGCTGAACCTTCATGGGGTTCTGCGAGCGTTGCGGAAAAATTGAACCCGGGATGGATGCCAACCCAAGCAAGAGAAGAAGAAGCAGCGCTGTGCGCATGCTGGTGAGTTGGCGCCACATCCATCGCAGCAAGCCAGCGGCCTCTAACTCTCGAATCTCGCTCATTTACACCACCGGAATAAAGCCGGAGATTAAATCGCGAATCGAATTCATAACATGAATCCAGAGTCCGGTCACTTGAAGCAGGCCAATCAAGATAAGGAATCCGCCGCCAAATTTGGTCAAGTAATTTCCGTGACGCGAGATAAATCGACGTAGTTTGGTTGATTGATCAAAGAAGATGCCGACAAGGACAAAGGGAATGCCGAGTCCCAGGCAATATGCGACGCTAAGGATTGCACCGCGTAACGCGCTTGAACTCGCAAACGAAAGCGTTTGAACGGCGCCAAGTGTTGGTCCGATGCATGGAGTCCAACCAATGCCAAAGAGAAAGCCGAGCACCGGTGCGCCAAGCAGGCCAGCCTTAATTTTCCATTGTGGCTTAAAGGAACGATAAAAGCGGGTGCTGAAAAGGAAAACGATTCCCATAGCGATAGTCAGAAAACCGAGCCCGACCGATATCCAGGTTGAGTGAGTAGAGATTTGTGCACCGAGCGAACCAAAGAGCGCACCGTACGAAATAAATAGTGCCGAGAATCCCAACACGAACAAGAGCGAGCCCAGCGCGGTTCGGCCGCGGGTGCGGGTCTCAGTCATGCCGGCGGCGTAACCCAAGTAACCAGGCACGAGCGGCAAAACACATGGTGAGAAGAAGGAGATCAAACCTGCGATGAGCGCAACCACCATCGCCACAATGAGATTTCCGCTAAAGACTTGGTTAACAAAGAAGTTATGCATTGACGGCGCCCCCAGTAACTGATTCGAGCACCTTCTGCATGATTGCTACGGTCACTTCGCCAGATATACGTGCCGCTACTCGACCTTGAGCATCAATCACAATCGTTGTTGGGATTGCATCTGGAATCAAAGAACCGCGAAACTTTGTCAGCACTGAATCATCGGTAGCGATGGGATAGCTCAGCCTGAATCGCGAAACGAAATCGCTCGCGGCAGATGCGTTATCGCGGGTCAGGATTCCGACAAAGTTGATGGTCGGGTTCTTCTGTGCAAAATCTTCGAGCACGGGTGCTTCAGCGCGACACGGTGCGCACCACGATGCCCAGACATTAATAACAGTCACTGAACTCTTGGAGAGGGTCCACTGCGTGCCGCCGAGCGTTGGGCTAGCAATCGCAGGTGCTGGTTTGCGATCTGCTGGCTTAAGCACGAGCGCCGATCCGCTACCGGACACGAAAGCATTCTCATTGTTTTTAGAGATTCCGCCAGTACTGCAGGCGCTCAACCCAAGTACCGAAGTTAAGACAACTAGTACTACTAACCGGCGCTTCATTTCTTCACCGGCAAGAGATGTCGCGCAGGTTCGTTATATGACGTTCCTACGATGTCGCCGTTATCATCGAGATGAATACTGGTGACTGAAGCCAAGGTGCACTCGCGCTTGCGTGGATCGTGCAAGAGTCGACGACCTTCGATTGCAGAGCGCAAAATCCAAATTGGAAGCTGGTGCGAAACAATCCAAGCATCCTTGCCTTTCGCTGCAACGCGTGCCGCGAAGACCGCCTTCAACATTCGGGCAATCTGTTCCTCGTATGGTTCGCCCCACGATGGCTTGGCCGGGTTATAGAGGTGTCGCCACATTCGCGGGTGACGCAATACGCCGCTACCGAGTTCGAACTTTTTACCTTCAAAAATATTTGCTGCCTCAATCAACTGCGGATCGGTTGTGATCGCGACTTTATGGGCTGCGCTAACTGGTGCCGCGGTTTCTTGCGCTCTCTCCAGCGGTGAAACATGAAGTGCACCAATATCAAATTGCTTGGACCACTCTGCAACTGTTTGCGCCATCTCGTGGCCACGCTGTGACAAGTGCCAGCCGGATTGGCGGCCATAAAGAATTTTTTCAGGATTCTCGACCTCGCCATGTCGCATTACATGAACAGTTGAACCCATACCCCAATCATATCTTCGCTATAGCTCACCCGCTTTCCCTGTGAATTAGCCCTGATTCGTTATGGTTCTCGTATGTCAGATAGCACTGAGGCACGCAAGCGCGTCGCATTCTTTGACGTCGACAACACCCTGCTCCATGGCTCTTCGCTCTATCTACTTGGCCGTGGCATGTACCGCCGGGGCTATTTCAGCAAGCACGACATCGTCACCTTTATGTTGGCCAACCTTCGGTTTCGACTTAATGGCGAAGCGGCAATCGAAATTGATAAATATCAAAAGGCGGCCTGCGAATTTATTAAAGGTCACAGCGTCAAAGATCTCGAAGGTCTAGCAGCAGAGGTGTATGACGAATTCGTCTCGCCCAAACTTTGGCAAGGCGCGATTGAAATCGCGAATCAACATTTGATTCAAGGCGAAGAAGTCTGGCTGGTTACAGCAACGCCGCTGGAGATGGCAGAACTCATTGCTGATCGTCTCGGATTTACAGGTGCGCTTGGCACACGAGCGGAAGCCACAAACGGTTCATACACCGGTAACTTGATCGGCAATCTCTTGCACGGAAAAGAGAAAGCGATTGCGGTTCGAGAATTAGCAAAGACCGACAATATTGATTTAAGTCGTTCGTACGCGTATTCGGATAGCCATCACGATTTGCCGCTGCTTGAAGCCGTCGGAAATCCGCGGGCAATCAATCCCGACACCTTGCTACAGATTCGCGCCATCCGCGACCATTGGCCAATTCATGAATTTCGTCGCGCGCGCTGGTTAAAGAATATTTCGGGCGCGATCTTGGCTCGAGCCGCCACAATCTTGAAGGCGATTGGTCCCGATAAGCCAATTTAAGCCGAAGTGACGGAGCCGACCATTCATCGGTAAAGTAAGCCAGTTATGTCCACGGTCTCTTTTGCAGATGAACTTCGTTCTCGCAACGATGCCGAACTCGCGTGCCTTTTTAATCTGCGCCCAGATTTAGTAACTCCGGTTCCATCCGATTTCTCCGCACTGGCGGCTCGCGCAAATTCCATGCCCAGCTTGATTCGCGCGGTTGATGGACTCAACAAATGGCAACTTGATGTGCTGACCGTTTGTACGATTCTGAACGAACCATTCGCTAAATCGGATGTCACCGCACTGACCGAGAAGGCTGCTGGCGCCGTCATCGACGATTTGTGGGAACGCGGCTTGCTTTATAAGGATGGCGCCAAATATCGAATCGTAAGCAACGTTCGAGTTCGCATCGGCGACGAGCCTGCCGGCCTTGGTCCCAAGGCGCCCACTGATGTCATCTACGCCTTTGCGCAGTTGAAGAAAGCTCCGGAAGCCGCGATGACCATGCTCGAACGTTTGATGTGGGGGCCACCGCGCGGACAGATCGGGAATCTTAAGAAGCCTGGTGAGGCAATCGCGTGGCTGCTTGAACACCGATATTTAATCGCGATGGATTCCCAGACCGTCGTTCTGCCGCGTGAAGTAGCGCTGCACTTACGCGGTGGAAAAGTCTTTGCCGCGAATTCTGCAACCGCACCCGTGCTCGAAGGTACAACTCGCAAGCAAAAAGAGATTGATCGCGCCGCAGTTGCAAATATCTCAACCTTTCTACGTTGGTGCGAAGAGTTGGCGCACAACTGGTCCGATGAACCTCCAGTAGCGCTTCGCAGCGGCGGACTTGGAGTTCGCGACCTCAAGCACACCGCTGAACATCTGGGTGTTGAAGAAGTATGTGCTGGCTTTGTTGCCGAGATGCTCTTCATCTCTGGTCTGGTTGTTATTGATACCGATGACCAAATAATGCCTACGTCTGCCTTTGATATTTGGTTAACGAAATCCCACGAAGAACGTTGGCGTGGTTTAGTAACACTCTGGCTCGAGACGTCGCGGGTCAGCGGCTTAATCGGCAAAGCTGATCAAAAAAATATTGCACCGTTGGGGCCAGAACTCGATCGCGCTGGCATCGCTTCGCTGCGGACAACAACACTTGCGCTCTTGCATGAAAATCCAGAACTCGATCCGAAAGTTTCGACGCTTCTTAATCGAATGAAATGGCTTACCCCTGGTCGATTCAATGGTGAATATATTGAATGGGCGTTGCGCGAAGCAGAATGGCTCGGTCTCACAGGTCAGGGTGCGCTCTCCTCCTTTGGTCGGGCGTTAATCGACGGTGCAGATGATTTAGGCGTGGAAAGTGCGTTACCGCAACCGGTCGATCACATTTTAATTCAGGCAGATAACTCAGCCGTAGCGCCTGGCCCTTTAACGGTGGAATTAGCAAACACCATCGGCACATTGGCCGATATCGAAAGCCGCGGTGGCGCAACGGTCTACCGATTCAGCGAGGCCTCTATTCGCCGTGGGTTAGACCATGGTCAAACCGGCGATCAGATTAAGGATTTCCTTAAGCGAACATCTAAGACGCCAGTGCCGCAACCGTTGGAGTATTTGATTAATGATGTCGCCAAGCGTCACGGACGATTGCGCGTGGGTACATCGAACTCGTACATTCGATGCGAGGATGAAGCGTTGATTCAACAAATCACCGTCGATAAGAAGTTGGATCATTTGCGACTCCGTAAATTGGCGCCCCAGGTACTGATTTCGGATATCGAGATTTCAGAAGTAATTGCCACATTGCGCGAATCAGGTTATTTGCCAGCAGCTGAGAACAGCACCGGCATATTGGTATCAGCGCCGGCAATTCGCCGCGCTAAGTCACGACCAAAGCCACCTCGTGTTATTTCAGATTTCCAAAATCCATCTGATGTCGTTATCTCTTCCGCGGTTCGCGCGTTGCGCGCTGGGCAAAAGGCGAGCGCCCATAAGCCGCGCGAAGTTCCACGAACCACCGCAAACGAAACGTTGGCGCTATTGCATCAATACATCGAAGAAGAAGCGAGTCTGACTATCGGATATGCAGATACCAACGGTGGCGTCTCTAATCGACTGATCGATCCACTCAAGATTTCGCTGGGAACCCTGATGGCGCGTGACCATGCCACCGGCCAGGTCGAAAGCTTCCGGATTCCCCGCATAACCGGGGTAGCCCCTGCGGCGACCGAGTGAGATACGGCAGACTTAGCTCATGACCATCCTCGAAGACCTCAAGCTTCTGGTCGAATCGCAATCCCCAACCGAGGACTTGGCTGCCTGTCGCGCCACCGTCGAATTGGCGAATCAAATATGCCAACGCGTATTGGGTAGCGCTGCAGAAATTATTGAAGAGAATGGCCGACCAGTTTTCTGGTGGGGCGCGAAAGAACCATCAGTCGTCGTGCTCGCTCATTTGGATACCGTCTGGCCGCATGATTCATTCTCACCACTCTGGTCCATCGACGGCGACGTCATCCGTGGCCCTGGCGTATTTGATATGAAGGCCGGCTTCCTGCAAGCGATGTATGCGCTGCAAGGAATTGATAACGCGGCTGGGCGAGTAGCGCTGATTGCAACCACTGACGAAGAAGTGGGAAGCCAGACCTCCCGCGATCTCATTAAGCGCGTCTCTCAACCAGGTCGTTCAGTATTGGTCGTCGAATCCGCAATTGATGGCAAGGTGAAGACTGGTCGCAAGGGCACCGCGATGTATCAGATTACGGTTCATGGTCGGGCCGCTCACGCTGGTCTTGAGCCTGAAAAGGGAATCAACGCATCGGTAGAAATTGCGCATATCGTTCTAGCGCTAACTGAATTAGAAAACGTGGAGCTGGGAACAACTGTTGTGCCGACAACCATGAAGAGTGGCAGCACAACCAACACCGTGCCTGCCTTGGCGACGATCGATGTCGACGTTCGATCTTTTACTTTGGCAGAACTCCAACGCATCGATGCGGCGGTTAAAGCTTTTGCTCCTAAGAATATTCAATCCAAAATTGAAATTACTGGCGGAATCAATCGGCCACCGCTAGAGGTCGCCGCGACCCAGAAGCTCTATGACGTCTTTGAAGAAGTGGCGCTTCGAATTGGCCAAGGTCCCATCGGATCCGCAGTTGTCGGTGGTGCAAGTGACGGCAACTTCGCGGCCGCGGCTGGCGCAGATGTCCTGGATGGACTCGGTGCGATTGGCGCCGGCGCGCATGCCGAGAACGAACACGTACTTCTGTCGAGCATCGAACCCCGAATCGCGTTAATCCGTGAATTCATTAAGGAACTGATTCGTGAGTGATGGCCCGCTAATTGTTCAGAGTGACAAGACCCTGTTGCTGGACGTTGACCATATCTTGTCCGATGAATGCCGTCGCGCAATCGCATCATTTGCAGAGCTAGAGAAATCGCCAGAACATATCCATACCTATCGGCTAACCCCGCTTGGCTTATGGAATGCGCGCGCATCTGGACATGATGCCGAGATGGTGGTCGATACCCTCCTCAAATATTCGCGCTACGCAGTCCCCCACGCACTTTTAGTTGATATCGCAGAGACCATGTCTCGATACGGCCGGTTGCGATTAGAAGCTCATCCAGTCCACGGCTTGGTCTTGGTCTCTAATGATCCTGCGGTATTAAAAGAAGTAACTCGCGGCAAGAAGATTGCGCCGATGTTGGGACTTCCGCTGGATGACGAAACAATCATCGTTCATCCAGGACAACGAGGATTTCTCAAACAAGCGCTCCTCAAACTCGGTTGGCCAGCCGAAGACTTTGCAGGTTACGTTGATGGCGAGCACCACGATATTGATTTAGTCCAAGAAGGCTGGAAGATTCGTAAGTACCAAGAGCTCGCAGCTGAAGGTTTCTGGCATGGCGGTTCTGGCGTAGTTGTTCTGCCCTGCGGAGCCGGTAAAACTATTGTGGGCGCTGCTGCAATGGCACACGCAAAAGCAACCACACTTATTCTCGTCACCAATACAGTTGCAGCCCGCCAGTGGCGCGATGAGTTATTGAAACGCACCACCTTGCACGAAGATGAAATTGGCGAGTACTCGGGATCGAAGAAGGAAATCCGTCCCGTAACAATCGCGACATACCAAGTAATGACCACCCGCAAAAAGGGTTTGTATGCTCACCTCGATCTCTTCGATGCGATTGATTGGGGTCTGATTATTTATGACGAAGTGCATTTATTGCCTGCGCCCATCTTTCGTTTCACCGCCGATATCCAATCGCGTCGCCGGCTTGGTCTAACCGCCACGTTGGTTCGCGAAGATGGCATGGAAGGTGAAGTCTTCTCGCTAATTGGCCCGAAGCGTTACGACGTTCCATGGCGTGAAATTGAAGCCCAGGGCTATATCGCACCAGCTGACTGCGTTGAAGTTCGTGTGACGTTGACCGATGCAGAGCGATTGAATTACGCCACCGCCGAGCCCGAAGATCGCTACCGATTCTGTGCCACAACGCTGACCAAGCAACGGGTCGCGGTTGCGCTCGCTCGCCAACACTCAGAAGAACAAGTATTGATCATTGGCCAATATCTCGACCAGCTTGATGCGCTTGGCCAAGAACTTGGCGTGCCAGTCATTAAGGGCGATACTCCTATTAAAGAACGAGAGCGACTCTTTGCTGCTTATCGAACCGGTGAGATTAAATGCTTGGTGGTCTCAAAGGTCGCGAACTTCTCGATTGACTTACCGGAAGCCACAATTGCAATTCAAGTTTCGGGAACATTTGGTTCGCGCCAGGAAGAAGCGCAACGACTTGGTCGCGTATTACGTCCAAAGGCCGATGGCCGAGGAGCGCGTTTTTATTCGGTCGTCGCACGTGACACCGTGGATCAAGACTTTGCTCAAAACCGGCAACGCTTCTTGGCCGAGCAAGGCTATGCCTATCGAATTATCGATGCGGACGAAGTTCTTTCGGCTGACTAAAGTTCTGCGAGCGCCGCTTTAAATCGTTCTGGGTCTACTCGAAAGAAGTCATGCGGCTTTCCGTTGATGTGAATCACCGGAACCTGTTCGCTATAGAGCATCTGCAAGTCTGCGTTCGCATCGACATCAATCTTTTCGATTGTGAAATCATAATCGTTTTGTAGTTGTACCAACGTTTCATGCGCGACTTCGCAGAGATGGCACATGTTGCGCGAATAGATGGTGACTATCGGTGCGCTCATAAATTTGCGGTTACTTCTTCTTCTTACTGACAGATGAAATAAATCGATCCGCTAATTCGTGCGCGACCAGATTGAAATCACCTTTTGCGCGATCTACCTGTTCTTCAAAATTCTTTAGCCCAGCCACAATCGTCGTCTCGGTGATTGTTCCGGTCAGCGGTCCGAATCGATCGGCCAGGACTTTCTGGGCAATGCCCGCCACCGCACGAGCTAAGTCGGCTCGAGCTTCGTCCAGGGTTGGTTCCGGCGCAGCGTCGCTGGTGAGCCCATCTGCGGTGCTTTCGCGGCCAGTCCGCAGGATTCCATCACGAATCGCATCCTGAAGAGTTGCTGAGCCTTTGGCGCCCGAGCTCGAAGTTGGCATACGCCTATCCTCTCAGACTGCTAGCGTTTTCCGTTGTGCGAGCTAAATATCTAGTCCTCTCCGCGCTCGTCGCGGGCTCGCTGTTGAGTCCAATTTCACCCATCAGCTCGGCTCGCGCTGCATCTGTTGTTCGATCCGTTCCCGCGGGTTGGGCCTACGAGTACGCCGCACCAAAAGGTGCACATGTAGCGAAACCGACTCCGCTCCCTCGAGCAGCGCACGACAACGCGCAATCGGTTTTTAACGTTACTTATTCCGGCGTTCCAGCCTCGTACCAAACCGCAGTTCAAGCTGCAATCAATATCTGGTCGCAAAACTGGAGCTCGACCGTGCCGGTCACCATCAACGCAAATTTTGTTAAGCAATCTGTCGGCGTGCTTGCTTCAGCAACGCCAGTGAAATATTTCAATAACTTTGCCGGCGCACCGGACGCCGACCTTTGGTATCCATCGGCGATGGCAAATGCGTTAGCCGGAAAAGATTTGGATCCTAACAATCCAGAAATCACGATTCAGATTAATAGTTCGGTTGGTCCAGAACTTTATTTGGGAACCGATGGCAACTGTCCAGCGAATCAATACGATCTGGAATCCATCATTGTGCACGAGATGGCGCACGGGCTTGGTTTCTTATCAGCAAGTGATGTGAACGTACTCTTTGGTGGATACGGCAGCGACGACCAACCCACGCCGTTTGACGCGTATGCACAATTACCCGATGGCACGCGATTGATGGATCTGCCATCGCCTTCGCTGCAGCTCGGACAAGCGTTGGTTAATCCATTGGTCTGGTCTGGTGTCTACGGAGTTGCTGCAAACGGTGGCGTGAAGCCAAAGCTTTATACGCCTAATCCATATCAAGCTGGTTCATCGGTCAGTCACTTAGATCAAGCAACATTCGGTACAAGCGGCGCTAACGCAGTGATGGCGCCAAACCTTGCGCCGGCTGAAATCTTCCATGCACCTGGTCCGCTACTTCTCGGCATGATGAAAGATATGTTGCAGAAGCCACCAGCAGGCATCCCGGTCGGCATTCCGCAACAAGTGCGCAATCTCAGCGCGTTAGTCGGTGATAAATCCGCAATCATTACCTTCGATCCACCGGCCAATGCGCGCGTCTCGCAGGTCAGCTCCTATGACGTGAAGAACGCTGTTACTGGCGATGTCCAGACTGTTACGGGTTCACCCGTGACGTTGACTGGTCTTAAGAATGGCGTGGCGTATTCGTTCTCGGTGACCGCAAAGAACATCTTGGGCACATCGCCGGCCGCGACAACCAACGGCGTGATTCCGCAATCACCCTGGAAGGCGACGGTGATAGATCCCGCCGCTGACGCTAAGTATTTGGCGACCGGCACATTCCAAAACAATCCGGTTATTGCTTATTCGGATAGCAAGAGCGGCCGACTCAAGCTCGCTACCTTTAACGGAAAAACGTGGACAAACACCATCGTTGATGGCAATGCGCTGACAGGTGGCAAAACCACAGATAACGTCGCAGGATATGTTTCCATGTGTGTGGGAACAATCAAGAAAGTTCCGACGCTTAATATTTTCTATGCCGATACAACCAAGAAATGGTTGAGATACGCAGGATTTGATGGCAAGAAATGGAGCTACAGCATCGTGGATGGCAATGGGCCAAAGGTGCAGCCGTATCAGGAAAAGGTGCGCGTCCGTACTGCAAGCGATGTCAGTTTGACGAGTGCGTGCGCGGTAACTCCATCGGGACTTCAAGTTTTCTATCGCGATGAGAGTCAAGGCATTCTCTTGGGCGCTGTTAAAGATGGTGCTAATTGGCGCTACGAATTAGTAGATGGCGATACTCAGCAGGCAAGTCGCACTACCGGTGATGTTGCATTCCATCTTCGCGCCGCTGCAATCGGAAATCGGGTTTATGTTCTCTATGACTCTGTTGAGTCGGTAAACGCCGACAAGTTACCGATTCGCGGTGCGGTCCGGGTCGCTTACCGCGACTCTGCTTATCCAGAAGATTGGCAGTACCAAGTTATCGATGATTCCAGTAACGGAATTAGCGTCGCTGGCTTTGATGTTGGGATGCAGGTCATTGGAAAGAAATTAACTATGACCTGGCTCGACTCGACTATTTCACCGACTAAGCCATCCCAAGTTTTGTGGGCTGATGATCTCTCTGATCCGACCTCGCAGAGCATCAAGGTCCAAACCATTGTTCCGACTTATTTCGGTGCACCAACCGGCCCACTATCGATTGACTCCAAAGGCGTGCTCTTTGGATGTCAGAACCGCTTATGCGCTGAGAACAACGTGGACCAAACGGTAACGCTGGTTTCAACGGCGCGATTTGATAGCACCGCTCGGGTTGAATGGCTGACCATCAAAGGCGTTCGATACGCACTTGTCGGCGCTAATGGATCGCTATCAATTCTCAAAGCGACATCCAGCGCCATCGCTAATTAATCCGACGATTTATTGGATTACGGGCGCGGTGTTAGTACATACAAGCCATACCCACCAGCTTGCTCAGTAATCGCAACAACTCCAATATTGCGCTGGTACTGCATATCAACGACCGTCCCGTGTAGGTAATTGGCGGCCACGATTGTCTTGGTTTTTGAATATTGAATAATCACTGGGACGGCGGCCTTTGATTTCCAGCTTGGGATTCCTGGTATCGCGCCCAATGCGATATAACTTTTGATGGATCCATGCGTAATTGCAAATGATCGATTGAATGCAACGCTGGTAACGCGTTGGCTATATAGATTGGGCGTTGAGAATTTTGCGCCGTCAAAGGTGATGGTGAAGCCCTGTAGATTATTTGAACTTATCAATCGACCCGAGATTGAAGCCCCAGTAGCGGTAATTGCAATGGACTGCGGGAAGATTACGCCAGCAGCGTCATATGTATACGTGTTTAGCAATTGGCCAGCAGAACTGATATCCCAGAGAATGAGTCGTGTGAGTCCAGGCGCTGGCGGCGTCACGGGATTTACCTTCACGCCATCTGGATTAATTGTTGGAGCCGCGTTTGGAGTCGGGGTGGCTGATGGAGTTGGCGTTGGCGTGGCAGCGCCTTGCGCAGATCCCACGACCCAATAATTCCCTTGCTTATCGAGTGCCATCGCGGTGGCAATCTCGTCTTGCGCGCTGCCTAGTCGGATATCCCAGAGGTGGTTCCCGGAGGTATCCAACGCCGCGATGAATCCATCTGTGCCGCCCAGCGACTTCGATGCCACCCATCCGTTGGTTGCGCTGGATGATTCGACGGTTCCGGCAATCGCGATTGCTGACGGCGTGAGCGCGAGCGCACTTACTTGATCACCAGCCGCACCCGTTAGGTTTGACACCGTTATTGGTACCAGCGGCATAACTTTTAGTGGTGCACTTTTTGCGGGCGTTGCCGCGTGAGATATATCTGCACTCGCAAGCAGCAGTGCAGCAATAAATGAGATACGAGCTAGCTTCACGCTAATTCCTGAGAGCGATTACGAGCCGCGGTCATGGCTCGCTTCACAATCTCGGAGAGATGTTCGTCAGAAAAAACTTTTAGCGCCGCGGCTGTCGTTCCGTTCGGACTCGTTACATTTTCCCGAAGCGTTGTTGCACTTGTGCCTGTCTGCACCAGCATCTCTGCTGCGCCCAAAATTGTCTGGTTCGCCAGCTTGGTCGCAACATCGCTAGGCAGGCCAAGCTCAACGCCAGCAGAAATCATTGCCTCGATAAATGCAAAGTAGTATGCAGGTCCTGATCCACTGAGTGATGTCACTGCATCCTGGAGTGATTCATCGACGGTGACGACTTCACCGCTCGCTGCCAAAAGAGTTGAAATGAAATCTAGGTCAGCTCCGGTCGCGTTCGGGCCGGCAGAAATCGCAGCCATACCCTTGCCAATCAGGGTCGGCGTATTTGGCATAACCCGGATGACGGCATTGGTTGGCTTTGCACGTTCTGCAATAAAGGCGGTCGTCTTGCCAGCGACAAACGAGACGAGCGTGGTCTGCTCCCCCAGGCTTGGCTTGAGTTGCGCCAACGTGCTCTCTAGGTCCTGTGGCTTTACGACGAGGAAAATAAGGTCGCAATCGCTCGCGATGTCCGAGAGTTCTTTTCGGGTGGCGCCATATTTGCTGGCGATTTCGGCGGCTCGTTCATCGCGCTTCTCGGCGAAACAAATCTGACCTTGTTCGGCCTTAACCAACCCAGCCAAAAGCGCTTCACCCATATTGCCTACGCCAATAATTCCGATGCACTTTTGCATGTATCAAGCCTACCTAATGCCCTGTAGGCTCTCGCACTATGCCTGAGGTATCACCAAACTTTGCACGCGATTGGGTCGAATTTGTGGACCCTGCTAACCCAGAAGAGCTCTACAAGTGCGATCTCACCTGGTTGACCTCATATTGGACCTGCATCTACGGTAATGGTTGCTGCGGTGTCGATGCCGACAAGCCAAATGCGGGCTGCTGTTCTGACGGTGCGTACTACTCGGATGAAGCCGATGAAGATCGCACAAATAAAATTGCCGAAAAATTAACGCCCGAGATGTGGCAGTTCTACGACGAAGCCCAGCCAAAGAAAGTTGGCGGCAAAATGCGTGTCTCTGAAACTGGTCTCGATGGCGATCGCAAAACTCGGATGGTTGAAGATTCCTGTATTTTTCTCAATCGTGTCGGCTTCGAGCGTCCTGGATTCACCGGTT
Organism: uncultured Actinomycetes bacterium; assembly: GCA_903938735.1. Classification (GTDB taxonomy): domain Bacteria; phylum Actinomycetota; class Actinomycetes; order Nanopelagicales; family Nanopelagicaceae; genus AAA044-D11. The sequence continues at coordinate 22,733 of CAJAEK010000156.1, forward strand.
CCTTTGGTTGCGTCTTGCACCACCTTGCTGAAAAAGAAGGCGTTCACTTTGTAGAAACAAAACCAGATGTCTGCTGGCAGCTGCCAATTCGTCGCAGTTTTGAGACTCGCGAATTTGGTGATCGTGAAATTTCGGTAAATGTCATCGGTGAATACGAGCGGTTGGCTTGGGGCGATGGCGGAGCAGATTTCGATTGGTATTGCACCGCAAACACCGAAGCGCATGTCGGAAAAGAGCCGGTCTATATCTCCAACCGAGTCGAGCTAATCGCGCTGATGGGCATTCCGGCCTATAACGTGCTTGCCGAACATTGTGCTGGCCGTATGGAAGCA
>CAJAEK010000157.1 GCA_903938735.1 uncultured Actinomycetes bacterium
ATTATTGAGAACCGTGACTTGTTTGCCATCAATGGTGGCAACAGTAGGAACCACGAGCGTTCCGGTGAAACCAGCGACAGGAGTAACAGAGATTCCATTTGCGGTAGCCACAACAGTTGCCTGCTTGGCGAGTTGTTGAACTACTAAGTCTGAGAGAATCACTGAGGTCGCAGGAAGGGTGATGTTTGCTGCTTGCGCAGAGTTAGTGCGAGCGACTTGAGTGTTAATCGACGTTCCGGATGCGACGCTATGGATCTGGGATGCCGAAGGAGCGGATTCTGACTGTTCGCCAGATTTATTGCGGTTGATAGGCAAGCTGGCAAAGTACTGCTTAGCTTTCGCTTGGTTCGCGCTCAGCGCAACCTCGGCAGCAACGATGGCTGAAGTTAACGGTGTGGAATGAGTGAGCTCTTCAACGGGCGGGGTAGTGATGGGGGCGCGGACTACGGAAGGCGAGGACGCGGGATTTGCATTCCAAATTGCCGTGAACGTGATACTTGAATTGCCTACTGTGTATGTCGAGCCAGCTAAATATGTTGTTACGCCATCCGACCAACCGCCGAAGCTAAATCCCGAGTAGCTCAACGATGTTGCGTCAAGCACCATGAAGGTGTTTGACGACGAGTACGAATTCGAATCTGTTGGAACAGATCCCGATGCTGGCCCAGCTACATACACAACTGTGTAGCCAGCAAGCCATTGCGCAGTCAACGTGACCGGGCTCGTGTAAGGACCGACGTAATACGTGTCATTTGGTTGATACGTCAACCGCCCATCGCTCCACCCGGTGAACGAGTTACCTGGATTGCTAACGGTGCCGCCGCTTGCGACTAAGAAGGTATCTCCCTCGAGGAGACCAAATGTTGCGGGTGGCGTGCCAACGCCACCTACGCCTGCGGAGTAAGAAATCTGGGTATAACCATTCAGCGAATATTGCGCCGTCAAAGTGATATTTCGAGCGCCCGGCGTGTACGAGTCGCCAGAGCTATATGTACGTGTTCCGTCTGACCAACCAGTAAAGGTGTGCGCCAACCAGGTGGGAGCAGTTCCGTTATAAATATTGAAGGGTACTGAAATATTTACTGCGGACTGAGTGGGTGGCGTCGCGAGGTATCCCCCACCCAAGTCATACGTTACCGAATAGTTAATTGCCGTCCATTGTGCTGTGAAGGAGATGTTGGAACCATTGATCGTATACGTGGCGCGCTCGCCCCACACAAACGTGTTGCTATCTTGCCATCCCGTAAAGAGATAGCCTGCCCGCGTTGGGGCAGCAGCGATGACAAACGAAGAATTGATTGTCAGACTTGACTGAGTAGGCGTATCACTCGTGGCGCCAGCAGTGTTATAGGTGATGGTGTAATTAATGGGCGTCCATTGCGCTGTCATATTTGAATTCTGAATGATGGTGAAGTTGGTATGAGGCGCGTGCATGACAGTATTGCTATCCAACCAGCCAGCAAATGTGTAGCCGGTAAGCGTTGGAGTGTCAGCGAGCTGAAGCACGGTGCCGCCTAGCGTGGTGGTGTCAGCCGTCGGAGTATCGAGTGATCCATTGAGAATGTAGTGAAGGGTGTAGACCGGGTTCCATTGCGCAACAAGGGTGGCATTTGAGGTCGCGATCCGATACGTGGCGTTCGCTGCATAAATGGAGTGGCTATCTGACCATCCGCCAAATATGTATCCGCTGCGGGTTGGGGCAGCCGCAACAATAAAGGTGTCATTAATATGTAGTGAGCTTTGCGTTGGCAATGGCAAGTCACCGTTATTTAAATTGTAGGTAATTGTGTAAGAAATCGGCGTCCAGATTGCGTACAAGGTCGCAGTGGTGGTCTCTGATGTGCTGGAAAATGTTGTGATTGCGGTAGCTGGTGCGCTCGGCGAAAGCGACCACCCACCAAAGGTGTAGCCAGCCCAGGCTAAACTGCCTTGACCCGAAAGTGTCAGCGCTGTCGTGCTCTCCGCCCACGTTTGGTTATTTGGAGCGGTACCTGTTGTGAGGCCATTACTGTTATATGTAATTGTGTATGTCTTTGGCGTCCATACGGGATTTAGAGTCACGTTGGCAATCGGGGTGTAGTTGGTCGAATACAAAGTTCCGCCAGGCGTCACCGACCACCCCGCAAATGTGTATCCGGCGCGAACCATCGATCCAACTGAAGGGACAGTTACGGCGGTATTTACAACTTCGTATGTTCGGCTGGGGGTTCCTGCATCCGCACCGGCGGTTGTGTAGGTGATGGCGTATCCCCATTGGGCATACAGCGTCGCCGGAGCGATGAACTGGTAATTCTGGCCATCCGTATATTGCGTTCCGGTGTCCGCAGCATTTGTATTCCAATGCATAAATGTGTGGTTGGCATATTGGAAAGTGTTCAACGTGAGCGCTGTTGTCGCATTTGCAGTTTCGGTCGTCATTGTTCCGGTGGCCGAGACGCTGTTTTTGTTGAAAATAACGCCGTAAGAATTAGGCGTCCAGATTGCGTAAAAAGTTGCAATCGCTCGTGTCGAGTACGTTGTGACAGGCGTCGTCGATCCTGATGATGCCGCCCAACCGAGAAAGGTATATCCGGTCTTTGTAAATGTTGTGGTGACGGGGAGAGTTAATGGCGTACCCACCACAAACATGCCACTAGCTTGCGTGCCGCCAGTCGCCGTATTTCCGTTGTAGGTGACAGGGTATTCCTCAATGTAGGTGAAGGACCCGGGCAAAGTGACTGGACCGTAATTCGTAGTCAGTCGTACATCCTTTGCCCCGACTGTTGCGCCAGTCGGGGTAGTAATCACCGTAGAGGTATCACCGACGGTCCCTAATGTCGCGCTTGTTCCATCGACGTATGCCGCGGTGGTGCTACCCAGATTTGTGCCGATGGCTTGCAACACAGTTCCGCCAAGTAAAGGTCCAGAAGTCACAGAGAGCGATGTGATTTTCGGCCCCGTGGACATAACTGGAGTCGCATCGTTGCCATATTCGACAGCGACGAACATTCCATTTCCAAACGCCGTGCCCCGCCATGAACCCGTGAATGGAAATGGACGTGTTGTCCAAGTGATTCCATCGGTTGAACTAATAATTTCCGTGCCTCCACCTTGCGAAACCGCAAAGAAGAGACCGTCTCCGAACGCAACTCCAACCCAGACCGCGCTCGTTTGAGTTTCCTGGGTCCAAGTAACGCCATCCGAGCTGATCATTGATGTCGCAGCTGACCCCATCGCTACAAATATTCCATTGCCATATGCGACGCTGTAATAATTTGTTTCTCCACCTGCAGGATACGTGGGAAGTGTCCAGGTTATGCCATCCGAACTTGTCATTATTCGGTTTCCGGTACCACTAATCGCAACGGCTACAAACTTTCCGTTACCGTAAGAGATACCATCCCACGAGTTATTTGCTGCCGATGTTCGCGCAGTCCAAGTGATTCCATCAGGACTGGTCATTACGCGATTGCCGCTACCGCTGGAGGCTACCGCGACAAATAATCCATTGCCGAAAGTGATCGCTGACCAAGCATTGGCGGCGGCGGCAGTCCGTGCGGTCCACGTGATTCCATCTGGGCTAGTGAAAACTTGATTCGTTCCGACAGCGACATAGATACCAGTGCCGTTAGCCATTCCATAAGTAACGGCAGTGAGTCCAGTTGAAGTTGCAGTCTCTACGGTCCAGTTAGTTCCATTTTGGCTAATCATGATTTGTGGGCCGGTGGATGCCCCCGTAACTGCAACAAATAAACCGTTTCCGTATCCAACGCCACTCCACCCGTTGTGCGACGGCGCGCTTTGCACATTCCAGCTGGGGACACCAGTCGTTTTACTCCACAATGCATAAAGGATGAAGCTCGATGTTTGATTTGCGGTATACGGGAAAGTGATTGCAGATCCACCGTTTTGGGTTGACCAACCATTGAAGGTATACCCGGGTCGAGTTGGGGCCGTAGGCGCCGCGAGAGTTCCTTCAACTGCCACCGATGCTGATGCCACGGCAGTTCCGCCGTTGGATTCAAATGTAACCGTGTCTGGTGGTGGTGTGAAATAAGTAAATCCGCCGACTTTCGTCCCAGAACCCGATGGGGTTGTAACCACGACATCTTGAGCTCCGACCGTGCCACGCGGTGTGGTGAAAGAGACGGAGGTTGACGAATTAACGGTGATATTGGTTGCTGCGTTTCCGCCCACCGTAATCGAGTTCGTGCTCGTCAAGTTTGTACCAATAATCGTAGTTCTCGTGCCGCCAGGAAAAATTCCGCTGGTTGTCGTAAGTGATGCAATGGTTGGATTATTTGTTACGACGAGAGTGAATGTCGCCGACGTTGAACCGCCACCATTAGCGCCGGTGATTGTGTATGTAGTGGTCGGCGCTACCGCAGTAGGCGTGCCCGAAAGTATGCCTGTGGTGTTATCAAAAGTTAAACCCGCTGATGGCGCAGGAAAGATTGAATAACAGCCCACGCTTCCACCGGTTTGATTGAGGGAGTAGCCTCTGATTGCTGTGCCAATCGTCGCGCTTTCACTGCTCGAAGTCAGCGAATATGCGGGTGCGGTAAAGGTGCTCGATTGCGAAGTTAGGCCTTGCCAAGGATTAGTGAAACCGGTTGCCGTATTTTTGTATTGAACTACCGCGCCGGCGGTTATTGAGCCGCCTGGATATAGGGCTCCACCCGTAACAGTAGGAGCGTTTCCAGCGAAATAGACATTTTGAAGCTGCAGACTCGCTTCAAATGTTCGATACTCCATCGAAGTGAGATTGGACGGTAATACAACGCACCGACCATGAAAGTACTGAAAAGCTTCTTGACCGATTGTTAAATTGTTAGCTCCACCGCTTGCAAAATTCACTGACGAAAAGGGTTGGGTGATCGAAAAACTAAGGTACCCAATTGACGTGACCGTAGAAGGAATATTTACCGAAAGGAGTCCTGAAGTTCTGAATGCCTGATCGTTAATTGTCTTCAATCCTTCAGGCAGGCTGACCGACGTTAGGTTTGCATCTCCATAGAAAGCTATGAGTCCGATATCAGTTACTCCACTCGGTATTACAGCAGTGCCTGAGCAACTGGAATTGCCAGTTACGGATGTGCCAGTAATTGTGAATGATCCGCTGACGGAGCAGGCTGGGGTAAGGGTGGTGAAGTAGGTAAACGCGTTGTTTAAAGTTGCCGTGCCTCCCGGTGTTGTTACCACCAAGCTCTGCGCTCCGAGAGACCCAGCCGGCACGGTAAAGGTGACTGATGTTGCGGAATTTACCGTTAGATTGGTAGCCGGATTTCCACCAATTGTGACTGAGCTAGCGCTTGTTAAATTTGTACCGGTAAGTGTGTCTACTGTTCCCCCGCCGGTGACGCCAGAGGTGATCGATATGGATGTCGCCGTGGGCGTTGATGGTGGTGTTGCGTTCGCTCCGTTGGTAAACATGGTGGAAAAAGTCGTCGCTAACAGTGCCAATACCAAGTATTTGGGGAGCGTCCTTTGATCACCAGCGAGCATCCGAGAACTGTAAGGGTTAGGTCCAAGGGCGATATGGGTGAACACGCTCGATAACGAGACTGTTAAAACTAGATGTGCCCCGAGTGGGGGTCGAACCCACACTTGGAGGATTTTAAGTCCTCTGCCTCTGCCATTGGGCTATCGGGGCGCACGCTTTCATAATGCATATGAAGGAGGGCTGAGCCTACTCGACCCGTTCTTAACTTTAAAACTCCACTCATTTCCTCACTTTTTACTCCTCTAAGAAAGAAATGAACGATGAGTAATTTTGTACAAAAATATAATTATTTCGTACACTCCTCATATGACCTCGCTCAGCATCTCTGAACTCCGTGCCGACATTTCCAAGGCAGTGAAAACGGCCAAAAAGAACCCCATTGAAATCTCGCGTCATGGTGAACCGGTCGCGGTGTTGGTCAGCCCCTCGCTCTATGAAAAAATGATGGAAGCGATGGAAGAGCTGTCAGATATTGCGGCATTTGACGAGGCAATCAAAAGGAAAGACGAATCGATTCCGTGGGAGAAGGCACGTAAGGATTTGGGCTTGGCTTGAGCACCTACGCAGTTCAGATTGACCCCAAGCCACTCAAGTTCCTGAAGACGCTGAAGAAATCGGATCGCGTACGGATAGATGCGGTATTCCAGCTTTTGGCTGAAAACCCAATTCCACCAAAGGCGTTGAAGCTCACCGATCGCGATGGTTACCGGATTCGAGTTGGGGATTTTCGAATCATTTACACATTTCGGCGCGAGGTTCTCGTTGTTCGTGTTCTGACCATTGCTCAGCGAGGAAACGTCTACGAGTAAATCGCTCTGCGGCTTCTAGACGAGCTGCACTTTAATTCGAATACATCGCCTGGCCAGAATTGGCGACGGCCACTAACATTCCATTCGCAAAGGTCACCGAGTTCCAGTCGCCCGCGGGGAGAGAGCTATAAGCGGTCCAAGACGTGCCGTCTTTTGAATAGATTCCATAAGGGATATGTGCGAGTGAGTCGTAACCGATTAGGGCGAAAAGTCCATTGCCGTACGCGCCGGAATAGTAATTGTCGGTTGGAATGCTGAGTAACGTCCAAGTCCTTCCCAAGTCCGTCGAGTAGGCGCTCTTAGAAACACCGGCGCTCGTGGTTCCGAGAAAAACGCCGTTCCCATACACGCACGTCACGAAATAAGTTGACTGCGGCGTTGTATCAGATGTGGTTGTCCAGTTAAGTCCATCGGTACTCCACCGTGGCAAACCAGCATTGCCATCTAAGGCTAAAAACTGACCGCTTCCAAAGGTAATCCGATTTCGGGTGCTGCCCAGGTTTAACTGAGTCCAACTTATTCCATCGGTTGAGTAGTAATAACCACTTGAATAACTCGTAATGTATTTTCCATTGCCATAGGCCAGCCCATAGAGCGTATTTCCGGAGAACGAAGCAGAGCTCGCTGTCCACGTCACTCCATCTGAGCTATACATGATCCAACCCATCCAGCCGACCGCTACAAATCTGCCATTTCCATACGTCACGTTTGACCACGAGTGGTTGGGTACTCCAGAAGCCAGTGTCCAATTCATTCCATCCGTGCTGTACATGGCCTGGCCAGTCGTGCCAGCGGTGTTTGATCCAACCGCGACAAATTTTCCGTTGCCGTAAGTAACGGAGGTCCAAGAAGAGTTTGATGGGTAGTTTGAACTCGAAGTCCAAACACTTCCAATGCTCGATACGTGTGGCGAAGATTGAATAGTTAATTTGGCTACCGACGAAGCTGGGCCGGATGGAGCATCAAGGCTTGCCGTAAAAGATGATGAGGAGTTGGTTGTGACAGTTATATCTCCTGAGTTAACAGGGTAAAACTTGTTGTTAGCCGACATGTAGATCGTCGCTACAGATGCGCCAATTGTGTTCGAATCAAACATGGGATTTGCCCCGGAACCATTTGAATCATAAGTTGCAAACGAAAAATCTACGCCTTGGCAAGCGCTAGGCACGTTATCAACCTTAATCGATTTCAAATAGTGAGTTCCGCCATTTGCTGCATTAACAAAGCTTGCGCTTGGAGTCACCGTGAGACTTACTGGCGATCCAGCACAAGAACTCAGCGCTGTGAAGCCCTGCCCAAACTCGGTTACAGGAGTTGAGTTAATCGAAATATTCGCGGCGAATGTCGAACGTAGAAAGAAGGCGCCTGCCGCAAGCAATGCGAGCCCCGCGAAAATCTTTACTTTTTTGGAACGTACTGGATTTTCAATTTCTTCAAAGGGGTCATCGTCGTAATAGTCGTCCATTACTTCACCCCCTATTTTGATAACTCTACAGGAGCGCTAACGCGGCGATTCCTGCGTCATAGCCCTTATCTTCCTTGCTTCCTGCTCCACCGATGCGGGCAATTGCTTGCGACATATCCGTGCACATCAATACTCCGAATCCAACTGGCTTTGATCGGCTGAGCTGCACGTCCATCACGCCCTGAGTGACGCCGTCACAGACGTACTCGAAATGCGGTGTCTCACCTTTAAGCACGAGGCCGACAATCACAGCGGCATCAAAGCCGCTATCGAGCGCCTTCTGTGCAGCCAGTGGTAATTCAAATGAACCTGGGACATAAGAGACCTCATACGAGACTGCGTATTCATTCATTGCCTTTACGGCGCCAGCAACAAGCGCGGCGCAAATGTCGGTATGCCACGAGGCAGAAATAATCGCAACCTTGGCGCCAGCCTTAGGTGCAACTGTAAATGTGGGTGCTGCTCCAGCCATGATTTTCTCGCTCTCGTTAGTTAACTTCTAAATCGTGCTGCATACGAATCTTTTTGGTCATCAAATAATCTCGGTTGGCCGCAGTCACTGTGCTCGACAACGGAACGTTGATGACCTTTATGCCCTTTGCGACAAGCGCATCGGTCTTCATGGGGTTATTGCTGAGTAAGCGAACCGCTCGTACTCGCAAATTCTCGAGCATCTCCACCGCATCGGCCCAGTCGCGCTCATCGGCACGGTGACCTAGGTGCAAATTCGCATCGACGGTGTCCATGCCCTCGTCTTGCAGAACGTAAGCGGCAATCTTCTGGCCCAAGCCAATGCCACGACCCTCGTGATCGCGCATATAGAGAATATAGCCAGCGCCATCTTTTTCAATCGCTGCAAAGCTGCGCTCCAACTGCTCGCCACAATCGCAGCGTTTACTGCCAAAGGCATCGCCCGTTAAGCACTCGGAGTGCAAACGAAGAAGCGCTTGGTCGTGTGGCTCGCCGTATTTAAGAATCGCGTGCTCAACACCAGCAGGAGAGATA
>CAJAEK010000158.1 GCA_903938735.1 uncultured Actinomycetes bacterium
ACGACCTCGTACGGCAAAGATTTTGGCGATATGAAGGTGCTCGAAAATATGCTGCCCGAGCTAGCCGCGATTGATGGAATCGAGCGGATCCGCCTCTCGTATCTCCAGCCCGCCGAAATGCGCCCCTCATTGATTCAGGCGATGACCAGCATCGAGAAAGTTGTCCCTTATTTTGATTTGTCGTTCCAGCATTCAAGCCCAACGGTGCTGCGCCGGATGCGTAGATTCGGAGATAGCGAAAGCTTCCTTCATCTGATTGCGCAGATCCGGGCGCTCGCACCTGAAGCCGGCATTCGATCCAACGTAATTGTTGGATTTCCGGGCGAGACCGAAGAGGAGTATCAAGAGTTGGTCTCGTTCCTATCGCAAGCTCGGTTAGATGCGGTAGGCGTCTTTGGATATTCCGATGAGGATGAGACCGAAGCGCTTACTCTGCCTAACAAGGTAGATGAAGATGTTATCCGTCGCCGAGTGGAAGAGCTGACCGGCTTAGTCGATGAGCTCATTTCACAGCGCGCAGAGGAACGCATTGGCCAGCGCGTGCGAGTACTTATTGAAGATGCCGAGAATCAAGAGGGCCGCGCCGAACATCAAGGCCCCGAGGTTGATGGATCGACCCGAATTGAATTCACTCCGGGTCGCGCGGTGTACAAGGTAGGCGAGTACGTAGATGCAGTTGTGACTGGCAGCGACGGCGTTGATCTGATTGCGCAGGCGATATGAGTTCCGACGAACGTTCTGGAGTCGGACTGATAAACATTGCAAATGTTTTGACAGTGCTGCGTTTGCTCGCACTTCCATTTTGCGCATACGCGCTCTTTAAAGATGGCGGCGATAATTCGACCTGGCGCATCATTGCGTGGTGTGGCTTCTTTCTGGTTGGGCTCACCGATTTCTTCGATGGTCGGCTAGCTCGATCTCGAAAACTAATCACTAGCTTTGGAACTTTTCTGGATCCGGTCGCAGATAAGGCGGCGATCGGCACCGCGATGGTCGGACTTTCGATTCAGGGCAAGTTGTGGTGGTGGGTAACTGCGGTAATTCTGATTCGCGAAATCGGTGTCACCATTCTTCGGCTAGTGGTTATTCGGAACGGCGTCATACCCGCCAGCAAGGGCGGAAAGCTGAAGACAATGTGCCAAGGCTTTGGCATCGGCTTCTATATTTTGCCGCTGCCCCATTGGGCGCAGATTCCACGGGATGCATTTATGGCCTTCACGATTGGCATCACCATCGTGACCGGCGCCGATTACTTTATTAAGGTGTTGAACCGACAGAGGCAGGGGAGCCGCTAATGGTGACGAAGAAATTGGCCCTCAAGAAGAAGAGCTATGAAGCAGGAAAAATAGTCTCGCTCTTGAAGAAAAATGGTGCGAGCGTAGCTGTAGCGGAATCCATTACCGCCGGCGGATTAGCTGAGCGCATCACCGAAGTCCCTGGGGCGTCAGATGTATTTATCGGTGGGGTAGTGGCGTATTCGGATGCCATGAAGACCGCGTTGTTGTCGGTTCCCAAGCGATTAATCACCAAGCACACCGCGGTCAGCGAAGAAGTGGCGATCGCTATGGCGCAGGGCACTCGAGAAATTACAAAAGCTACCTATGCAATCGCCACCACCGGCGTCGCTGGCCCCGGCACCGCCTATGGCCAAAAGCCGGGTACGGTCTGGGTAGCGATTGCCAGCAAAAAGCAGACCCAGACCATCGCGCTGGCGCTGGCGGGGGATCGCGAGACGGTGCGAAACGCAACAATAACGAGCGCAATAGCCGCCTTTGAGCGTATTCTTCTCTCATGAGTTCCGTTCTTCTGCGCACCCAGATTGGAAGCACGCTTCGTGCTGCGCGCACTGAACAAGGCCGCACGCTTCGTGAAGTCGCGAAGTCGGCTCGTGTCTCATTGGGATACTTGTCCGAAGTCGAGCGCGGACACAAAGAAGCTTCATCAGAACTCTTGAATTCCATTTGTGCTGCATTGAATATCAGCTTGGCCGAGGTGCTTTTCAGCATCGCTAATGAGCTGACCGCTACACCAGTTCTTGCCGTGGTCGACGTCGCCGCCTAGGCACGTTTCGAAATAGGCGATCGTTATGTCAGCAGCAACCCAACGTTCGCGCGAAGCTATTTTGGCTGGCGCAAAGATCGTGATCGCTGAGGTCGGTAGCTACGAATCCAACATGATGGATATTGCCGCCCGAGCCCAGGTCTCCAGAGCCACGGTTTATAACCACTTCGTGGATAAAGAAGAGATGATGAATACCTTGCTGGAAAGCGAGATCGATCGGTTGGCTGGTTTAGCAAAGGCCGCCCCCACCAAGGCCGAGGCGCTTGCTGTCCTGTCGCGCGAAATTTCGAGCGACCTTGCGCTGCGCACCATGGTTCGAACCGACCCAACCGATATCGCGGCTTTCGTTACCGTTTCAGAATCACCGCACTGGGCCCACATTGCCCGCGAGCTGTCGGCAATCTTTGGTCCATCCAACGGGGGTCTCGTGCTTCGCTGGCTCTTGGGGCAGATCGGCGCACCGCTGAGTGCAGATGAAAGCTCACGACAGGCTGAGGCGCTCGCCCGAGCGCTGGTGTAAAGCACCCCGTCATGCGTATTACCGAGCTCCGCTTTCGATTGGCCGAATACTTTCCGGATTCGGATACCTATGCCCGCGACATCGTGCATTCTGAGCTGGGTGGCCAGACCGTCAATCAGGCGCTCGCAGGCGGGTTTGAGCCGGGGGATATCTGGAAGGCCGTAGTCCGCCACAACCCGGAGATGCCCGAGAAGTTTCGCTAGAGACACGCTCTTCCTCAACACGCCAGGTTTCATCCCATACCAATACCCTCATTCGAACATCTGTTCGGTAGACTAGTTATGCCCAACCAGAGCGGTTCCACAGTTCCGCAGGCCTCACGGCCCGCCGTCAGTGGTCTTCCGTACCTTCTGGACCAGACATACATCTACTGATGTAAAGACGAACGATGAAAGGTTCACAATGGCTTCCGAGAAGTCTGAAAAACAATCGAATGACCGCACCAAAGCCTTAGACACTGCCCTAGCCCAAATCGAACGTCAGTTTGGTAAAGGCTCCGTCATGAAGATGGGCGATCGCGGCCCACAGGTAGTCGAAGTAATTCCTACCGGTTCAATCGCACTTGATATCGCATTGGGTATCGGCGGCTTGCCACGCGGTCGTATCGTAGAAATCTACGGACCAGAATCTTCCGGTAAGACCACCGTTGCGTTGCACGCTATTGCTAACGCTCAACGTCAAGGTGGCATCGCAGCATTTATCGATGCAGAACATGCGTTGGATCCAGAGTATGCCCGCAAGCTGGGTGTCGATATCGACGCACTCCTTGTTTCACAGCCAGATACTGGTGAGCAAGCGCTCGAGATCATGGATATGTTGATTCGCTCCGGCGCACTCGACATTATCGTCGTGGACTCAGTTGCAGCTCTCGTTCCTCGCGCTGAAATCGAAGGCGAAATGGGCGATTCACATATGGGTCTGCAAGCTCGTTTGATGTCGCAAGCGCTTCGTAAGATCACCGGCGCATTGCACCAGTCAAATACGACCGCAATCTTTATTAACCAGCTCCGTGACAAGATCGGCGTCTTCTTCGGAACACCTGAGACCACCACAGGCGGTAAGGCGCTCAAGTTCTACGCCTCTGTTCGCATGGATGTTCGTCGTATTGAAACTCTCAAGGATGGTCAAGATGCGGTCGGTAACCGTACTCGCGTCAAAGTCGTCAAGAACAAGATGGCGCCCCCATTCAAGCAAGCGGAATTCGACATCATCTACGGCACCGGTATCTCACGCGAAGGTTCACTCATTGACCTGGGCGTTGAAGTTGGCGTTGTAAAGAAGTCTGGTGCTTGGTATACCTACGAAGCGGATCAACTTGGTCAGGGTAAGGAAAATGCTCGCACCTTCTTGATCGACAATCCAGATTTGGCAAACGATATTGAGACGAAGATTCGTGAGCACTATGTGCCTACCGCAATCGATCCAGAGCTCGTCGCTGCCATTGATGAAGCAACTGCAGAGGTCGAGTTCTAATTAAGACTCAAGCCGACTCTTCTCGTGACCGGGAAGAGTTAGAAGCGGATCCCTACTCTTATGCAGAGACCATTGCGCTCCACGCACTGGCTCCTCGTGCGAAGAGTAGGGCCGAGCTTCATGCTCACTTAAAGAAGCGCGGCGTCGATGATGAGACCGCTTCGGCGGTGCTCGATAATCTGGAGCTTCAAGGTCTGCTTAACGATCTGGAATTCGCTGGCCTCTGGAGTGAGTCTCGCCAGCGGCAGAAGAAATTATCAAAGCGCACTATCGCGCAAGAGCTCCGCACCAAGGGCGTTGCCCAGGACATCATCGATGAGACGATTTCGAAGATTGATGACGAAGACGATTACCAGATGGCCTTTGGGCTGGCGGAGAAGAAGTTCCGCTCCTGCTCGAACCTGGATCAAGAGGTTATCTACCGACGGATTTCATCGCTGCTCGCTCGCAAGGGCTTTAACCACAGCATTACCGCTCGAATTATGCGCGAACTAACGGGTGCTAATTAGTCGTTACGCTTATCCAATGCCTAGCTTTGTAGTGGAAACCTATGGATGTCAGATGAACGTCCATGACACCGAACGCATCGCTGGCCTTTTGCTTGAAGCGGGATATTCCGAAGCGCTTGAAGGCAGTGAGCCGGACCTGGTTGTTTTTAACACCTGTGCGGTTCGCGAAAATGCGGACAACAAACTTTATGGTCGCCTCTCCTTCTTGGCGCCACGCAAGAAAGTGCAGCCCGGCTTTCAAATTGCGGTCGGTGGTTGTATGGCTCAAAAAGATCAAGATGCGATTATCAAGCGCGCACCATATGTAGACGTCGTCTTTGGTACGCACAACATGGGTTCACTTCCCGCTTTGCTGGAGCGGGCTCGGATCGAAGAAGTGTCACAAGTCGAAATCAAAGAATCGCTCGAACATTTTCCTTCCACATTGCCGGCTCGCCGTCACTCTGCCTTTAGCGCGTGGGTCTCGGTCTCGGTTGGATGCAACAACACCTGCACCTTCTGCATCGTTCCGTCACTTCGAGGAATCGAGAAGGATCGTCCGGCCGAAGATATATTGACTGAGG
>CAJAEK010000159.1 GCA_903938735.1 uncultured Actinomycetes bacterium
CATTGTGCTGCTCGGTTTTATCTTCTTGGTCCGGCCAACACCATCTGTCATGCGAGCAACGGTGATGACGGCGGTGATGCTGATCGCTCGAGCTCGAGGCGTTCGTTCCAGCGCGCTACCGTCACTTGGACTGGCTATAGCGTTGCTGATTCTGATTGATCCTTTTCAGGCGATTGACCCCGGGTTCGCGCTGTCGGTGATGGCGACCGCGGGCATTTTGCTGCTCTCCACGCCCATCGCAGCGTTCCTAGGGCGATGGATTCACCGACCGCGAATGGTCGAGCTCATTTCTTTGCCGGTTTCGGCCACCATTTTGTGCACGCCTGTGATTGTTGCAATCAGCGGCCAGCTCTCCTTGATTTCAATTCCGGCAAATATGTTGGTCACCTTGGTGGTTGCGCCCGTGACGGTCATCGGATTCGTTGCAGCGATGTCGCCGTGGACTGGGTTCGCACATCTACTGCTTGTCCTTGTTAATCCGATTTCAGATTGGGTAGCAATCGTCGCCCAGCACTGTGCCCGCTTTCCGGTGGTGTTGTTGCCGAAGAGTTTTGTCGGAGCAGCCATCGCGATACTTCTCATCCTTCTGATTCGGTTTAAATTCTGGAAGTGCATCGCCGCAGGCGTCTTTTGCCTGACTATTGCGCTTACTGCGCTCGGTTCGGGTTGGCCAGGACCGGCATGGTTGGTGGTGAATTGCGATGTTGGGCAGGGCGATGGGTTGGTTATTAATCTCGGTCATCATGCAGGAATTGTTATCGACGCCGGTCCCGATCCACTTTTAATGGATAAATGCTTACGTTCTCTCTCTATCACCAACGTGCCACTCATCGTTCTCTCGCACTATCACGCTGATCATGTCACCGGATTGCCAGCTGTTCTGGCGGGCCGCCGGATAGGCGCGGTGTGGGTAACGAACCTCGATGAACCCGTGACCGAGTATGCGATGACAATGCGTGCGCTCGGTTCCATCCATCCCGTTATCGTCCATCAAGGCGAGGTCACTTCGTTTCCATCCACGTACGGCAACGTCGTCATCAAGGTTTTATGGCCACAAACCACACTCGACCATTTCGTATCTTTGCCGGGCGATGGTTCTGGCATAAATAACTCGAGCATTGCATTGGATATCACTATTGGAAAGCTCCGATTATTTGCGGGCGGCGATATCGAACCACCAGCCCAAGCGGCAATCGTGCAAAGCGGGCTGGTGCATTCGGTCGATCTCCTGAAAGTTGCGCATCATGGTTCGGCCTATCAAGAGATGGATCTACTCAACTTACTTAAACCTCGAGTAGCACTGATTAGCGTGGGGTTAGGAAACCCATACGGCCACCCAGCGGCGTCAACAATCGCGGCGCTCGAATCTCGCGGCGTACGCGTCTTTCGAACCGACCTCGATGGCGCCATATCGGTCGACGCTTCCCTTAGGATTCGAACCAAGAAGAAAGCGTGGTGGAATATCGCATGGGGCTAATCCTGTTGTCGGGCGGCGAGGCTGTTCTTGCCGAGCGCGCAATCGCGGATTTCATCGCGAACCACCCCGAAGCAGAAGTGAACTCGTTGGACGCCAGCGAGATTGAAGTCGGAGCAATCACTGACGCCCTCTCACCATCACTCTTTGGTGGAAATCGAATTGTTGTACTGAAAGAGCTTCAAGATCTCGATAGTGATTGCGCGGACGAGCTGCTGGAATATATCGAGCAACCTGAAGATGACGTGGATGTCTTGCTCTGGCACAAGGGCGGCGTGAAGGGTAAGGCGCTTCTCGACAAGATCAAAAAGACAAAGCCCACCATCATTGAGTGCGAGACCATCAAAAAAGATGGCGATAAGGCCGACTTTGTCCGGCAGGAATTTAAACGGCTTAATCGCAAGGTTTCGACCGACGCGGTTCAGGCGTTAATCGATGCGTTGGGCAGCGATCTCCGTGAGTTGAATTCTGCGATATCCCAACTCTCGAGCGATGTTGTGGCCGGCAAAATGATCGACGTTGAGGACATCGACAAGTATCAAAATGGTCGAGTCGAAACATCAGGATTCGATGTTGCGGATGCAGCGATGGAACGCAAGCAAGGCGAAGCACTTATTGCGCTGCGAAATGCGCTGGACACCGGTACCGATCCAGTCATGATCATTAGCGCACTGGCCTCAAACCTTCGCGCGGTCGGAAAAGTCTCTGGTGTAAGCAGGGGAGTGCGCTCTTTTGACGTGGCCGGTGAATTAGGAATGGCGCCGTGGCAGATCGACAAGGCTCGTCGCACCTTGGCCCATTGGACGCCGGATTCTTTGACCCGCGCTGTGATAGCCGTGGCGCAGGCGGATGCCGATATCAAGGGCGCTGCGGCTGACCCGATTCACGCGTTGGAGCGGGCAATTATCGTTATGACCAGCTGAGCCAGACCCCGGTTTGAGCCTGAGCTAGCCCTGCTGATACCCTTCAGCCTTCCCGCTTACGGGCGGTTTCCCGAAGTCCCCAGAATTTTCCAAGAAGTAATGAGAAGAAGGTAGTCCGAAGTGGCAAACATTAAGTCGCAGATCAAGCGTATTCGCACCAACAACAAGGCACAGGCGCGTAACCGTTCAGAGCGCTCAGCTATCAAGACCGCGATTCGCCGTTTCCGTGACGCTGTTACTTCAGGTGACAACACCAAGATTGCCGATGAGCTTCGTCTTGCATCAAAGAGCCTTGATGTCGCCGTATCAAAGGGCGTTCTTCATCAGAACTCAGCAGCTAACAAGAAGTCAGCAATGGCTAAGGCTGCAAACAAGGCTGGCGTTCGTTAATTTAACGCCACCAGCGACAACACACGATTCGAGTAGGTTTTAAATGCCTGCCATTCCATTAGCAAAAGCTCCACAACCATCGGCGACCGATCCGGCGCAGATTCGTAACTTTTGCATCATTGCCCATATCGATCACGGTAAATCAACACTTGCTGATCGCATGCTCGGCATCACCGAAGTTGTAGAACAGCGCAACATGCGCGCCCAATATCTCGATCGCATGGATATCGAGCGCGAGCGTGGCATCACCATCAAGTCACAGGCAGTCCGTCTGCCATGGCGTTCTGGCATTGATGGCAAGGAATACATCCTGAATATGATCGATACGCCAGGACACGTTGACTTTACTTACGAAGTATCACGTTCGCTTGCCGCATGTGAAGGCGCAATTCTTTTGGTCGACTGCGCGCAGGGTATCGAAGCCCAGACGCTCGCTAACTTGTATCTGGCGATGGAGAACAACCTGACCATCATTCCAGTTCTCAACAAGATTGATTTACCAGCGGCTCAACCCGAGAAGTTTGCAGAAGAACTAGCAAAGCTGATTGGTTGCAAGCCGGAAGATTGTTTGCGCGTATCAGGTAAGACCGGTGATGGCGTTGTGGAGTTGCTCGATCAGATTGTTGAATTGATTCCTGCTCCGGTTGGCGATGCAAACGCGCCAGCGCGTGCGCTCATCTTTGACTCGGTCTATGACACTTATCGTGGTGTAGTCACCTACGTTCGCGTCGTGGATGGGCATTTATCTACCCGCGATCAAATTCAAATGTTCTCTACTGGTGTCCGCCACGAAATGTTGGAAGTCGGTGTTATTTCACCAGAGCCTGTGGTCAGCAAGGGCTTGGGCGTTGGCGAAGTAGGTTATGTAATTACCGGTGTGAAGGATGTTCGTCAGTCTCGCGTGGGTGACACCATTACGACGTATAACCATCCGGCGCAGACCGCGCTTGCGGGATATAAAGATCCCAAGCCGATGGTCTTCTCTGGTCTCTTCCCATTAGACGGCGCGGATTACCCACTCTTGCGCGAAGCGCTCGATAAATTGCAATTAAATGATGCAGCGCTCGTCTTTGAACCTGAATCATCCGCAGCGCTGGGCTTTGGTTTCCGATGCGGCTTCCTTGGTCTCTTGCACATGGAAATTGTGCGCGAACGCCTGGAGCGCGAAGCCGGCTTGTCGCTGATCTCCACCGCGCCATCTGTGGTCTATCGCGTCTTTCGCGATGACGGCAAAGAGATGATTGTGACCAACCCTTCCGAATTCCCGGACGGCAAGATCGCACGAGTCGATGAGCCGATTGTGCGCGCCACGGTATTAGCACCAGCTGAATTCATTGGAACCATCATGGAGCTCTGCCAGGAACGTCGCGGCACGCTGCTCGGCATGGATTACTTGTCCGAAGACCGGGTGGAAATCCGCTACACCTTGCCGCTTGCCGAAATCGTCTTCGACTTCTTTGATCAACTCAAATCACGTACCAAGGGTTATGCCTCGCTGGATTACGAACCAATCGGCGAAGCCGAGGGTGACTTGGTGAAGGTCGATATTTTGTTGCAGGGCGAACATGTCGATGCCTTCAGCGCAATCGTTCACAAAGATAAGGCATATGCCTACGGTGTCATGATGACATCCAAGCTGCGCGAGCTGATCCCACGTCAACAGTTCGAAGTGCCAATCCAAGCCGCTATTGGTTCTCGCATCATCGCTCGTGAAAGCATCCGGGCTATCCGCAAGGACGTGCTCGCTAAGTGTTACGGCGGCGATATTTCTCGTAAGCGCAAACTTCTGGAGAAGCAGAAGGAAGGTAAGAAGCGCATGAAGATGGTGGGTCGAGTCGAGGTTCCACAAGAAGCCTTCATCGCTGCGCTGACCACAGATGCCGACGCTGACAAAGCGAAAAAGGCGAAGTAACCATGAGCGGGGCAGCGCCTCTCTCGTTCTATATTCATATCCCGTACTGCGTGAAGCGGTGCGGATACTGTGATTTCAATACCTACACGCCATCGGAATTAAAAGATGGTGGGACGCTGGCCGATGTATCGGGCGATTACATCGATCTTCTGCTGAAAGAAGTAGAGCAAGCGGCGCGCGAAGTCCCGAATGCATTGCCCGTCCCCACCATTTTCTTCGGGGGAGGCACACCTACTTTGATGGAACCGGCGGATCTCGGCCGCGTTCTCAATGCAATCGAAGGCTCCTTTGGTTTTGCACCGGATATCGAAATCACCATTGAAGCCAATCCCGATACGGTGACGTTGGAGAAATTGCAGGCGCTGCGGCAGATCGGGATTAACCGAGTTTCGTTTGGCATGCAGTCGGCTGTTCCTCACGTTCTTCAGGTGTTGGACCGCACTCATAATCCAGAGAACGTAACGAAGGCGACGAACTGGGCCCGAGAAGCTGGATTCGAGCATGTGAGTGTTGATTTGATTTATGGAATCCCCGGCGAATCGATTGCCGATTGGCAGAAATCAATTGACACCGCGCTCTCGCTACCGATTGACCACATTTCGGCATACGCACTCATTGTCGAAACCGGAACCAAGTTGGCCAACCAAGTAAAGCGCGGCGAGATTGTGATGCCGGACGATGATGAAACTGCTGATAAGTATTTGTTGGCTGATAGCGCATTCCGCACGGGGGGTTTTGGCTGGTACGAACTCTCTAACTGGGCTCGCGCCGGCGGTGAATGCCGTCACAACGTTGCATACTGGTTAGGGGCTAATTGGTGGGGGCTAGGGCCGGGTGCCCACTCACATATTGATGGCAAGCGCTGGTGGAATGTGAAGCATCCAACGGCATATCGCGATCGGATGATTGCCAACGAATCACCGGCACAGGATTCAGAAACTTTGAGCGCTGAAGAAAAAGAGAGCGAACGAATCATGCTCGCAATTCGCATGCCAGCTGGAATTCCACTTGCCACGTTGGATAGTCCAACCCACGAGCGACTTTTGCCATATGTAACTTCTGGCGCGCTGGATGAGAACGCATGGCAGGCGGGGAGCGTGGTTCTCACCGCATCCGGGCGGCTAATCGCAGATCGAATCGTGCGCGAAATCCTTCTGTAGTAAGTTTTGCCCATGCATCTGACTCATAACATCTTGCTCGGCTTCCTCGCACTGGTGTTTCTCGTATCCGGTGCCTCGAAAATTAGCGGCACCCCAAAGGGCCTTTCCGGAACTCGCGATGTTGGCATCAAGGATTGGTTGGCGCGCTGTATCGGCGTGGTCGAAGCGATTGCTGCACTCGGTTTAATTTACGGAATCCGCTACACCGGCTCATTTATCGGTTGGGTAGCCACCGTGGTGTTGTGGTGCGCAATGGGTGTTGCCATTTGGACGCACTCACGTGCTAACAAAATGAAGACCGCTTTTCCTGCTGGTTTCTTGCTCGTCTTGTTGACCATCGTGTTGGTCATCGCCTAATTAGATGCAGGCACCGCTGATGCACGAACGTCGATTAGAGATTTTGCGAGCGATCGTTGACGAATATGTCGCTACCCAGGAACCGGTTGGCTCTAAAGCGATTGCGGAACGCCACGGCCTCGGAGTCTCGCCAGCCACCATCCGTAACGAGATGGCTGCGCTCGAACACGATGGCTTGATCACTCAACCCCACACCAGCGCCGGTCGAATCCCGACCAATAGCGGATACCGCGTCTTCGTCGATCGCATCGCTGAGGTCAAGCCGCTTTCTAATCCAGAGCGCCGCGCCATCGAATCATTTATGTCTGGCGCATCTGATTTAGAAGATGTGATGAACCGAACCGGCAAGCTCTTGGCGCAGATCACCAAGCAGGTTGCGGTGGTTCAGATGCCGTCCCAAGATCGAGTCGTACTTTCAGGCACCGCCAATTTGGCACTTTCCAACCATGACGAAGCCGCCGTGTTACATCCGATTCTTGAAGCTTTGGAAGAGCAAGTGGTTTTGCTGCACCTCCTGTCGGATACCAGTCCAACAGTCAACGTTCGCATCGGCGACGAGCAACCATCGGTTGGATTGCGCTCGACCAGTGTTGTCACGATGGGTTATGGCCAAGGCGCCATCGGAATCTTGGGTC
>CAJAEK010000160.1 GCA_903938735.1 uncultured Actinomycetes bacterium
ACCTGGTCCAACGGTTACGGCTTGCTCGCTAACCTGCAGGTAACCGCAGGTTTGGGCGGCGCACCGTTCCTCGAAGTTCCTTACGATCCACCCACGTGGAGCGAAGAACGACGCGACTTCCAAATGGCCTCGACTTTGAAGGTTGATGCACAAGGATTGATACATGTTCCTGCTGCACCAGGTATGGGAATTGATCCCAACCCAAAATATTTCACACTTGTAAACCACTGAGTACTACATTCACAACCCGAAAGGTAACCGCGTGAGCGATCTAAAATATTGGGAGGCGCGGGCTGCCGCGGCGAAGCCAGAATCTCGAATGTTTATCAACGGTAAGTTTGTGGATGCGGCATCGGGCGAGACCTTCGATGACATTTCACCACGCGACCAGCACTTGATCACCAAGATTGCTGCCGGCGATACCGAAGATGTGAATCGCGCTGTGGCGGCTGCCAAGACCAGCTTTGATAGTGGCGTCTGGAGCGAGATGAATCCTCGCGACAAGAAAGCCATCATGTTGAAATGGGCCGACTTGATTCGCGCCAACCAAGAAGAGCTTGCGCTGCTGGAGACGTTGGATGTCGGCAAGCCAATCAGCGATTCCATGAACGTCGATGTGATGGGCGCAGCTCGCACCGTGCAGTGGTATGCCGAAGCAATCGATAAGACCTATGACGAGATTGCACCAGCACCACGTAACGCACTTGCGATGATTACGCGCGAGCCACTTGGCGTCATTGGTGCTGTAGTGCCGTGGAACTACCCGATGATTATTGCTTCATGGAAGGTCGCTCCTGCACTCGCAATGGGTAACAGCGTCGTCTTGAAGCCGGCGGAACAATCCTCTCTTTCTGCAATTCTGCTCGCCAAGCTAGCAAGCGAAGCCGGTATGCCGGACGGTGTATTCAACGTCGTGACGGGTCTAGGACCAGCCGCTGGTCAAGCACTTGCACGTCATAACGATGTCGCAAAGCTAGCCTTTACCGGCAGCGGTCCAACCGGCCGAAAGATGTTGCAGTACGCAGCTGAATCAAATATGAAGCAGGTTGCGCTTGAATTGGGCGGCAAGAGCCCTCAAGTTGTTTTGGATGACGTTGCTGATTTGGATGCATGTGCATCAGCTATCGCATGGGGTATCTATTACAACGCCGGTCAGACCTGTAATGCTGGTTCTCGCCTGATTGTTCAAGGCGGCATAAAGGAAGAACTCTTTGCTCGCGTCACTAAATTCTTGGATACCTTCAAAGTCGGAGATCCGCTAGATCCCGCCACCATGATGGGACCGATTGTCTCCAAGGCGCAGCGTGATCGCGTGAACCATTACTTAGAGATGGTCGGCAAGAACGGCGAACGCTTTGTCTTTGGGGGCGAGACCGCAACCGGTGAATCCAACATGATTGCGCCAACGCTCATCGATGGCGTCAAGCATGACTCCGTGCTCTCGCAAGAAGAAATCTTCGGACCGGTCTTGGTCGCACTCGAAGCAAAGGATGAAGCAGAAGCACTTGCGATGGCGAACGGAACTGAATACGGCTTGGCCGGATCAGTCTGGTCCGGCAATATCGCACGTGCCCACAACTTTGCTCGCAAATTGCGGGCCGGCACGGTCTGGATCAACACCTTTGATATGAGCGATGTCATCACGCCATTTGGTGGATTCAAGGGATCGGGAAGCGGTCGCGACAAGTCGCTGCACGCGCTCGAGAACTACAGCGCATTGAAGACCACCTGGGTCGACCTGAATTAATTCTTTTCACATATCTATATCAACAACTATCGCATAGGGAGAACATCGTGAAGGTCGCATTTATTGGAACCGGCAGCATGGGCGGAAGTATGTCTCGCAATCTTGCTGCAGCAGGCGTGGACATCACGGTCTTTGATCTCAATACCGAATCATTGAAGAAGCCTGCAGCAGCGGGCGCAAAGGTTGCCGCCAACGCGATCGAGTGCGTGACTGGTGCAGATTTCTTGATCACCATGCTTCCCACTCCTCAATCTATTGAGGCCTGCATGATTGCTGGAGGAGTAGCTGCGGCCATGAAGCCAGGTTCAATGTGGATTGATATGTCTACATCTGTGCCAGAGACCGCGGCGCTCGTGAAGAAGTCATTAGATGCCAGCGTTCGTGTCATCGACGCGCCTGTCGCAGGTATGTCAGTAGGCGCCGACAAAGGCACGCTCTCCATCTTTGCTGGCGGCGAGCCAGAGCTCTTAGCTGAAGCAAAGCCACTCTTTGACATCATGGGCGACCCAGCAAAATTCTTTAACTGCGGAAAGTCCGGCACCGGATATGCCGTCAAGCTGGTCTTGAACATGCTCTGGTTCGATTACTTCGTGGCTTCTGTTGAGGCCCTCGTTCTTGGCGTTAAGGCTGGCGTTGATCTCGAGGTCTTGCGGACGGCTTTGGTTGGATCGCCTGCCAACTCGACCATCATGGAACGCGACATCATTCCGTTGCTTCGCGATGGTGATTATGACGAAGGCTTTGCGGTTGCCTTGGCCTGTAAGGACTTGAAGCTTGCGGGTGATTTAGCACGTTCCGTTGGCGTTCCGCTCGAAGTCAGCGGTGCGGTTGAGCAGGTCTACCGCCGTGCTCGCGCACGTTACGGTGACAAGGCGGGCGAGTGCATTCCTGCCAAGTTGTATGAGGATGACACCAACACTCCTCTCCGCTACGCCAAATAATTCGCTACGCCAAATAACACTTCGCTCCATGATCGCTAAAGCCCCAAACGAGAAAGTTCTCGTATGGCTCGGCGTTGTGGGAATGTGGACGGTCGGCGGCGCCATCTATCCAGTGATGAGTAACGTCACCAAAAGCGTTGCTCCAATGAACCTGGTCTTTTTACGTGCTTTTGGCAGTGCCATCGTTCTCTTCGTTATTGTGCTGCTCTTCAAGCGAGAACAGTTTCGGTATCTGCGTTGGAACAAAGGATTAATTCCGCTCTTTGCTGCATCTTTACTCTTTAATCCCACGTGCGCTGGCGCCCTAGCGTGGTCCAGCACAAAGATTCCCGGAGCAATCAGCTCGTTGCTCTTTGGCACGCTGCCAGCAATGGCAACCATCTTTGGCGCAATCGTTGGTCGACGTCCGCATCGAATGGCTGTGATGGGTGTGGTTATTGCAACGATTGCGGTGGGATTTCTTGTGGGCGGACCATCAGGACGCGTGACAACACCGGGCGTATTAGCCGCACTCTTTGCGACTCTGGCTTGGTTTGGTGCGACTGAAGTCTGGGTGAGCTTTAATCCGGGATACCCGTTATTGTTAGCCACGATGCTCCAGACTGCGATTGGATCGGCCGGATGTTTCTTCGCTCGCCCAATCCTTCATTCACCAGCAATCAATTGGCACCAATATCAAATCGGCGGCGTCATATTTCTGACCTGTGCATTCGCCGCACAACACTTTGCTTATCTCGGCATCTCGTCCCGCGTTAGTGGTCCGGTCCTCACTTCATTTGGATTTGTGAATCCATTGGTCGCCGCAATTGTTGGCTACGCGCTCTACGCGCAGAAAATTTCGCTGATCCAAGCGGTCGCCGGGCTAATTTTGTTGGTTGGCGTTTTCTTGGTGGTGCGCGAAGATTTAAGCGCCAGTAGCGACAACGCCCCACATAATTAAAACGCCAAGCACGGTTGCAACGATGGTCCAACGCGACGAATGCTTGGCGTGCGCCTCGGGCAAGATATGTGAC
>CAJAEK010000161.1 GCA_903938735.1 uncultured Actinomycetes bacterium
AAATCCCCTCTCGCGCACATGTTGATTTACGGTCACCGGGGTGCATCACGGGATTTCCCGGAACATTCATTAGCGGCGTATCAAGAAGCAATTCGTCAGGGCGCCGATGGTTTTGAATGTGATGTGCGGCTGACTCGCGACCGCCAGATTATTTGCTGGCACGATCGAGACACCAAACGAATGACCGGCGAAAGCGTTCGTATCGCCGACGCGACGCTGGCGGATCTGACCTTCGCGAAACCACTGCTCTTTTCAGATCTCTTAGATCTCGCTATTAAAAATAAGAAGAACATTGCGGTGGAAACTAAACACCCAGTCCCCACCCGCGGCTTGATCGAAAAGAACCTGCTCGAGTTATTACATTCGCGCGAGGCCGAGATTCGCAAAGCTGGGATTGATGTTTCCATCATGTCCTTTTCTTGGAATGCGGTTTCGCGCGCAAAAGAATCGGGCTTCAATACCGTCTTTCTCTTTATTCATACCTTCGCCGCACTCTTTACCCCAACGCCAACGGTCGGCCCCAGCTTGGCTGCGATCCGAAAGAATCCAGATATCGTCAAGCGCTTTCATGATGATGGCAAAAAAGTCTTTGTGTGGACGGTCAATGATGATGCGGATGTTCGGCTCTGTGCTCGTGCAGGCGTTGATGTCATCATGAGCGATATTCCGGCGCAAGCACGAAAGGCGCTCGGATAAGATTAGTCAGTGACGAAATACGGCTATCTCGGACCATCGGGAACATTTACCGAGGCAGCGCTCCGTCAAATTACAACCGCAAGCGATGAACTCATTCCATTTGCGAATGTGACCGCGGCGTTAGATGCGGTTCGCTCTGGCGCGGTCGAAAAAGCGTTAGTGCCGATTGAAAATTCAGTAGAGGGTGTTGTTGCCCGCACGCTCGATGAATTAGCTGTCGGCGAACCACTCGTTGTTGCAGCCGAGACCACCTTGCCCGTTTCCTTTTCGCTGATGGTGTTGCCCGAGAACGTGGGTAAACCCATTACAAAAATTGCAACGCACCCACATGCAGAAGCGCAGTGTCGCGGATATGTGGCGCGCGAATTGCCGAGCGCCGAAATGATTGAAACGCCTTCGACTGCCGCAGCTGCAGCTGGCTTGAAAGATAAGAATTGGGATGCAGCAATTGCTGCTAAATACGCGGCTGAAAAGTATGGACTCACAGTTGTTGCCGACAACATTGGCGAGAACGAAGGCGCTGTTACTCGCTTTGTTGTTGTTGAAAAGCCAGGTGCGCTTCCCGCGCCGACCGGAAACGATCGCACATCATTGGCTGCCTTCATTGGCTTGGATCACGCCGGTGCGTTGCTCGAGATTCTTACTGAATTCGCTAATAGAGATGTAAACCTGACTTTCATCCAGAGCCGTCCGACTGGCCGCGAACTGGGTCATTACCATTTCATCATCGACGCTGAAGGCCACATCAATGACCCGCGTGTGCATGATGCGGTCGAAGGCGTTCGCGCAATCTGCGATGACATTCGCTTCCTAGGTTCTTATCCACGCGTCAGTGCGCCCGCAAAGAATCGGTAGTCTTGGCCCATGATTGATCTCAAGCTGCTCCGCGATAATCCGGATGC
>CAJAEK010000162.1 GCA_903938735.1 uncultured Actinomycetes bacterium
CCTAACAGCAGCACCCTAAATACTTTCGACTCAAATCGCACGAGCGTGACCGGTGCTGGTGCTGGTGCTGGTGCTGGTGCTGGTGCTGGTGCTGGTGCTGGTGAAAACTTTTCAACTGATGAAGATATCTTTGCAACTCATCATTTAGATCTACTGCGAGCTGATTCTCTTACGCAGCTTGCAGCTCAATATTTATCGGAGGGTGACCAATCCTTTACTGAACATGGTCGCCCGGTGACTCTCAACTTAACTCTTGATTTGCCCACACTCTTGGGATTAGCCGAGAACCCTGGGCAACTTTCTGGTTACGGTCCGATATCAGCGGATGTCGCACGCGAACTTGCAGCAGATGCAAAATGGCGCAGGTTCATCACCGATCCATTGACTGGCAATCTGCTCGACTATGGTCGTGAAAGTTATAAACCTCCACAGGCTCTCGTCGACTTTTTAATGGCTCGCGACCGGACCTGTCGCTTTCCGGGGTGTCGCCAATCAGCAAGACGTTCTGACATCGATCATGCCCAAGCATGGGATGAGGGCGGCAAGACTGACACATCTAATCTTGGCGTTCTCTGTCGTCGACATCATCGTCTCAAGACACATGGAGGTTGGGCTCTCAAGAGTTTTGAGGATGGATCATGCGAGTGGATCTCTCCAGCTGGTAAAAAATATTTTGTTCCCGCGCGGCCAATTGATGAAGTGGCGTAAGCGAGGTTGTATCTGGTGGAGGTGCCGGGAATCGAACCCGGGTCCTCTAGTACTGACATAGGGCTTCTACGGGCGTAGTGTTTATAGACGTTTTCTCAGTTCTGATTCTCTCAAACACAAGTAATCAACGAACTCAGTTACAGTTTATTGTCCCCTATAGCGCCTGCAACATCATTATCGGGTAAAGCTCTCTAGCGACGCTAGATTCCGAGTCGAGAGCACACTCGGGCTAACGGATTTCGTGGATCGCTTAGGCAGCGATAGCGAAATCAGCGGCAGTTGTACTGGCGCTTGATTTTTTGTCAGGGTTATTGGTTTACGAGATCATCCCGACTTCCTCGGCCCGCTTCACCTATCCCAACATCTAAAGTCGAGACCGTTCACCCCCATATTTATTGCATCGAAATGCATTTTCATGAGTGCTATGAAGCTGTTCTTCTATATGTAGTTGTTTAGCTACTCAACACCGAAAGCTGATTCGATGGTGAATTGTCAATCTTCGAGATGTGCAAGACATCGAAGACCTTCCTCGTGACAGTTAAATTGTAAGGCACGCACCGCTAATCGAATAATCGGCGAAATAAGCACCAATCTAAAACGCGCTTTTACCTGAATTTCTGCGGGAGAGTTCGCGGTTTACTTCACGAGTAGCCTGCTGCTCCATCAGCGTTGCACGCTTATCGTGAGCCTTTTTACCCTTTGCTAACGCAAGCTCAATCTTCGCTTTTCCATCTTTGAAGTACAGCGAGAGAGGAATAAGCGTCAATCCCCCTTGCTTCGTCAGACCCAAAAGCTTGGTGATCTCCTTTTTATGGAGCAGAAGCTTGCGCTCACGACGCGGTGGGTGGTTATTCCATGTTCCCTCGGTGTACTCCGGGATATGGACGCCACTGAGCCACATCTCGCCGTTATTCACCATGGCAAATCCGTCGACCAAGGAGGCGCGACCAGCGCGAAGTGATTTCACTTCGGTTCCGGACAGCACAATTCCACACTCATAAACTTCTTGAATGGCGTAGTCATGACGCGCCTTCTTATTTTGAGCGATTATTTTCTTGCCTAGCTCTTTAACCATCGTGACCACCTCCATTCTTCTTTACATATGTAAAGACACATTCCTAGGAGAATTGTCGCCTATTTGTTCAAAAGGCCACAATTGATTGAATTGGGGACCAGGGGAAGCCAGCGGAGTCCAACCAGACCCAAGCGCAATCGATGCGCCCTTGGTCATGCCTCGCCGTTCAAGACCTTACTTGCTCTGCTTACTCCCCGTATCGAGCGTGGCCAAACCACCAAGCACCTGGATAGCTCGAGAAATTTCAACATCTTCCGTTACAGGTAGGTCAGGCTGGATACCGACGCCATCGATAACTCGACCGTTTGGCGTGACGTATTTGCCAACCGTGATTTCCAATTTCGATCCATCACTCAGCGTGATGATGTTCTGAACCGTTCCCTTGCCATAACTCTTTTCGCCCAGAACCACTGCACGATTTCTATCTTGAAGAGCGCCGGTAACGACTTCGGCCGCACTTGCTGACGAACGATTAATCAAAACAGTCATGGGTGCTAAATCTGGTGAAATATTCGTTGAGGTCAAATACTGATTCTCGCCACCTTGAACCGAATAGGAAACGATTGGTCCGGTACTGAGAAAGAGTGAAGCCAACCTCGAAGCTTCATCGATGATCCCACCTGGGTTGTCGCGCAAATCAAGAATGATTCCCTTTGTATGCGAACACTTGGCAAGCAGCGTCTGCACTTGATCCGCGACGCCGGTTGAGAAGGCGGCAACCTGAATATAGAGAATTCCAGAAGGTTTTCCATTCGTAGTCGTTAATGGCGTTGCAACTACGTTGCCACTCGAAACCGATGCTCGAGTTATGTTCACACGAAACTGCTGTTGATTTCTTGAAAGTTGAATCGCTACTTGCGTTCCCGCTTCTCCACGAAGAGCCGTCACTGCGGTGGCAACAGTCGAGCCAGTCATAGAGCGCCCAGCAATGCTTACGACCAAATCAAGCGGCTTTATGCCGGCAAGAGCAGCTGGCGACTTCGGTTGCACGCCTGATACTTCGAGCACGCCAGCGCGATTGATCCGGAGCCAAATACCGATGCCGCTGTAATGACCACCGAGTGAATCACTGAGCGCAGGGGTTGCGGTTATCGGGAAGTAGTTAGCCCACTGATCTCCGGTTGCTTTGATAATCGAGTTAATTGCTGCACGCTCTAGCTCACTTCGTTTTGGTGCGAGCGCGTCATGCTTCAAGACCTGGGAGATGGATTGATCGACCAAAGATTTGTTTCGGCGTTGTCCGACAAAATCGCCAGCAGCGAATGCCAGAATGACCGCAAGAGTCGCTCCGGCTGAAATTGCCACACGTGTAGGAGTATTCAGAAAGCGATTGCCGGGCGTGGACATTGGCATATTCTGGCAGGTAGGTCGAATTCGTCTAAATTAGAGAGCAACCATGCGGCGTGAAGCCGCCAAGCAGCACGCTTCTATGCGGTCCACCGACGCAGTCGTTCGGTGGCTGATTAGACCTTGAGGTGGCGACGGAGTGTCAATACTGATGACAGAGACGACACAATGAAGCCGGTGACCAGAAGCAGCGCCGACGCACTCCACACATCGCCCCATGTGA
>CAJAEK010000163.1 GCA_903938735.1 uncultured Actinomycetes bacterium
CAAAGGCCCCAAAAAAGGCGGCTGGAGCGCTCGCCTGGAAGAGCGCTGGGAGCGCCGAAACAACGATCAATAACTTTTAGCCTTCGAGTACCAACCGCCTTTCCATTGGAGGGGCGGTTTTTTCGTGCCCAATAGGTGGAGGGCAGGCGTGCGACAAGTGGGGATTGGGGAAAGAAAGTGGGCAAAGATGGTTGAAAATGGAGGAAAATGGAGTAAAGTGGGGTTCTAGCCAATATTTCGCTCGTGGGGAGCGGAAATCGGCGGTTCTTACTCGGGGGAGGTGGGTTACGTGTTTCTTGGTACCCATGAACCCAAGCTCGATGAAAAAGGGCGCTTGATTCTTCCGGCCCGATTTCGCGAGGAGCTCTCCAACGGTCTGGTTATTACTAAGGGCCAAGAGCGTTGCCTCTACGTCTTTCCGAGCAATGAATTCTCAGCCATTACCGAGCGCTTGCGTGGTGCGCCAGTTACTGAAAAAGCTGCCCGTGACTACATGCGCGTGATGTTCGCTGGCGCTCATGATGAAGTCCCCGATAAGCAGGGACGCGTAACGATCCCATCTGGATTGCGTACATATGCCGCACTCGAAAAAGATTGCGTCGTTATCGGGGCAAATACCCGACTAGAAATTTGGGATTCCGAATCGTGGAATTCATATCTCGCAGATCGCGAAAAGACATTCTCTGATGTTTCTTCGGAGGTGTTGCCCGGCCTCTTCTAATGATGAGGCAAAAAACGAACTCTCTGTTGTGGCCACCGCCGACCTCATAACGACGCCCCTTCCCCGGCGCCGCTACCCCAAGATCCGTCGGCCGGCGGTGACCAGAGCAGAGAGCAGCAATAACTAAGTCGAAGATTTACCGCAGTTTTACCGCACTTTTACAGCGCAGTACGAGTTCACGAAAGAGAAAGGGGAAGCAGATGCAATTACATGTACCGGTAGCGCTAGATCGTTGCATCGCGTTGCTCACCCCTTCCATTGAAGCAGTGCCAAATCCAGTTGTGGTTGATGCAACTTTGGGAATGGGCGGCCACACACATGAACTCCTGCGACGTTTTCCGCAATTGCAGGTCATTGGACTCGATCGGGATTTATCTGCAATCGAGATAGCTACAAAGAATCTGGCAGAGTTTTCATCTCGCCTCACCATTGTTCATGCTGTCTATGATCAGATTTCAGATGTACTTGGCGATTTGAATATCCCATCAGTAGATGGTGTGCTCTTTGATCTCGGCGTTTCCTCGATGCAGTTGGATTTTGCCGAGCGTGGCTTTGCATACTCACAAGAGGCGCCATTAGATATGAGAATGGACCAGAGCTCAGGTCTTTCTGCTCAAGACGTTCTCGATACGTATTCGCGACAAGACCTAGTGCGGGTAATTCGTACTTACGGCGAAGAGAAATTTGCAACAAAGATCGTTGACAACATCATCGCTGCGCGGGAAGCCGGAACGCTTCGCACCACGACCGATTTGGCAACAATCGTTAAAGAGAGCATTCCTGCGCCAGCACGTCGAACCGGCGGAAATCCTGCAAAGCGCACATTTCAAGCGTTGCGAATTGAAGTCAATAACGAGCTCTCTGTTCTCGAGCGGGCGCTTCCTGCCGCGACCGAGCGCTTGGCGGTCGGCGGTCGGGTCGTTGTTATGGCCTATCAGTCACTCGAAGACAAAATAGTGAAGCGTTATTTCACCGAGATCAC
>CAJAEK010000164.1 GCA_903938735.1 uncultured Actinomycetes bacterium
ACAGGAAGGACAGTGCCATCGATATCGACTGATTGGCCACCCTTGCCTGGTGTAACGCCACCAACAACCTTGGTGCCCGATGCCAACATACGGCGGGTGTGCTTGGTTCCTTCAGAACCAGTCATGCCCTGAACAATGACTTTGCTATTTTCGTTGATAAAAATCGCCATTTACTTTGCCGCCAATTCTGCTGCTCGTGCTGCCGCACCATCCATGGTGTCTAGCTGTTGAACAAGTGGATGCGCCGCTTCGTTCAAGATGCGACGACCTTCAAGAACGTTGTTGCCATCAAGGCGGACAACGATTGGCTTGGTTGCCTTATCGCCCAAGATGGAGAGCGCCTGAACAATTCCATTCGCAACAGCGTCGCACGCAGTGATGCCACCGAAAACGTTCACAAAAACGCTACGGACATCTGGGTCGCCCAAGATGATCGACAGGCCATTAGCCATAACTTCGGCTGACGCACCGCCACCGATATCCAAGAAGTTTGCTGGCTTCACGCCGTACTTCTCACCGGCGTAGGCAACGACGTCGAGCGTCGACATCACCAAACCAGCGCCGTTACCGATGATGCCGACTTGGCCATCAAGCTTGACGTAGTTCAAATCTTTTTCTTTAGCGAGTGCTTCTAGCGGATTGGTCGCTGCATGATCGACCAACTCTTCATGTGATGGGTGACGGAAGCCTGCGTTGTCGTCCAACGTGACCTTGCCATCCAGAGCGACGACCTTGCCATCGCTGGTCTTCACCAATGGGTTGATCTCCATCAAGGTTGCATCTTCGGCAACGAATGCATCCCAGAGCTTCAACAAAACTTCGACAACCTGATCAGCAACATCTGCCGGGAACTGTCCAGCCTTAACGATCTCTGCCGCTTTCTCGCGAGAGATGCCTTGGTTGGGATCGATACCCACGCGCGCCAACTTCTCGGGTGATGTGTGAGCGACTTCTTCAATCTCCATACCGCCTGCGACCGATGCCATCACCAAAAAATTGCGGTTAGCGCGGTCGAGCAAAATAGCTAAGTAGTACTCGCTCTCGATCGGAGCGGCTTGGGCGATCATCACTTTGTGAACGATGTGACCCTTGATATCCATGCCCAGAATTGCGGCGGCTTTCTCGCGCGCATCTTCAGCGTTCTCTGCCAGCTTTACGCCGCCAGCTTTTCCGCGACCGCCAACTTTTACCTGCGCCTTAACGACCACGCGTCCACCCATCGATGCTGCAGCGGTCGCTGCCTCGTCTGGTGTGAATGCAACGGCGCCACCAAGAACAGGCACGCCATGTGATTCGAAAAGATCTCGAGCTTGATACTCAAAGAGATCCACGGATATCCCCCATCAAATAAGTGAAGCTGATGGCGAAATCTTAGTGCCCCCAATTGGTCGCTTTTGTTACAGCTTTTCGACCGGGGCGTAACGAAGCAGCAATCGCTTCTCGCCATACGAGCCAAAGTTGATGGTCGCTTCGGCGCGATCGCCCTCGCCGTTGACTGCGACGACCGAGCCCAATCCAAATGTGTCATGGGACACACGATCGCCAACCGCCAGGACCATCATCTCTGAACTCTTTCGACCAGTGGCTCGTGGCGCTGGGTAGTTGGGCACAAACTTCGATGCCTTTAAACCGGATGAACGAGAAGAAGAACCACTACCGTAGCTACTGCCGCTATGTTCGTTCCATTCAATTAAATCTTCGGGAATCTCCGTCAAGAATCGTGATGCTGGGTTGTATGTCGGCGAACCCCATG
>CAJAEK010000165.1 GCA_903938735.1 uncultured Actinomycetes bacterium
ACCTAACATTTGGTGACCGTGTTCGGTTAACACTGATTCTGGATGAAACTGAACTCCAGAAATGGGCAGCGTCTTATGTTGCACGGCCATGATTACGCCAGAATCGGTGCGTGCGATTACTTCAATTTCATCTGGCAGCGTTCCATCTTCAATCGCAAGTGAGTGATACCGCGTTGCGGTGAATGGTGATGGAAGATCGCGCAACACGCCTTTATTGGAATGTGTGACAACCGATGTCTTGCCGTGAAGTAATTCAGGTGCGCGCGAGACGGTGCCACCAAATGCAACACCGATAGCTTGGTGGCCGAGGCAAACACCGAAGAGCGGAATTGAATTCGCGGCGCAGTACTTAACTAATTCAATGCTCACGCCGGCCTCTTCTGGGGTTCCGGGTCCGGGCGAGACAAGTACGCCGTCATAGTCACGAGCCATCTCAAGCGTGACCTCGTCATTGCGCAGCACGGTGGTCTGAGCGCCGATCTGGCCCAGGTACTGGACCAAGTTGTAGACGAAGGAGTCGTAGTTATCGACGACCAGAATGCGACTCATGTCCTAATTATTGGGTGTAATCTCTGCCCATGCCTAAATCACGTGGTCGTAAGAAGGAAAAGCAACACGTCCCAGCTGACGCGATCGTCGCTTCGACCCTTCCCGAGGAGAGCCCAAAGTGGCTTGCTCCCATCATGGTTGCCGCCTTCTTGGCCGGCCTCATCTGGATCGTTATCTTCTACATCAGCTCAACCTCGTATCCAATCCCGCATATCGGAGCCTGGAATATGGTCGTGGGCTTCGGATTCATCGGTTTGGGCTTTACGCTCGCTACTCGCTGGCGCTAATTAGCTCCCAATAAAGCGGAATAACACCCTTGTAATTCTCCACACGGTGGATTACGCCTGTGGATAAACCGCCTCGCAATTAACGGCGGGAATACTGCCCATTCTCAGGAAACCCCCAGATTCTGGGAGAATCCTGCTTCCCATGAACACACTTAAAGATAAGCCAGTTAAAGCTGGGGATAGCGAAGCCACCACTTCGCGCATCCTCGTAGTCGATGATGAAAACAGCATCAGCGAGCTGATTGCTACCAGTCTTAAGTTTGTCGGGTTTGATGTCCGCACTGCAGCGAGTGGATCTGAAGCGCTCCGCATTGCAGAAGAGTTCAAGCCACATGCGCTCATTCTTGATGTGATGTTGCCAGACCAGAATGGTTTTGAAGTCTGTCGCCAGCTTCGCAACGACGGCCACAATGTTGGTGTTCTCTTCTTGACTGCGAAAGATTCGGTCGAAGACAAGATTAACGGCTTAACCATCGGTGGCGATGACTACGTCACCAAGCCTTTTAGTTTGGAAGAGCTGGTCGCTCGTCTACGCGCGCTTCTCCGTCGCATAGGCGTTGTTGAAGGAACTGTCGATGAAGAGAAGATTCGCTTTGCTGATCTTGAACTCGATGAGGCGACTCACGAGGTCCGTCGCGCCGGTGATTTGATTGAACTCTCCCCTACCGAATTTTTGCTGCTTCGTTATCTGATGATTAACGCCGATCGCGTGGTCAGCAAGTCACAAATTCTCGACCACGTGTGGCAGTACGACTTCCGTGGCGATGCCGGCATCGTCGAAACATACGTCTCTTATCTTCGCAAAAAGATTGATATCTATGAGCCGGCGTTGATTCACACCGTACGCGGCGTTGGATATCGCATGCGCCTTCCTGCAAAAAAGTAGTATTGCTGCATGGGTTTAAAGCAACGGTTCGGCGCGCACAACTGGTCGCTACGTAATCGACTCGTACTTGCCACATTGACGCTCGCTGCTGTTGCAATTATCAGCTCTGATTTTGCCGCGAGTACCGCGCTTCGCTCGTTTCTGGTCAATCAAGTAGATAGCGGATTGGTCGGCGTTGCGGATCAAACAACGCTTCGTTTGGATCGAGCCGGCCTAGATGCTGCACCATCGGATGAAGGTCCGTTTCACGCGCTACGACCACTCGCAAGTGTTCCGACCGCAACGAGCATTACTGTTTTAGATGACGAGGGAAATATCGTCGGCCATGTCGGTGGCGACTTTGGGTCAGCATCCGGTGAGACCAACATTTTTCAGGGCTTCACTCCTGCAAAGGCGGTTGGCTACAAAGGTAAGCCTTTTACCTTGCACCAAAAGGGCACTCTGCCTGACTTGCGGGTAGTCGCTCGTATTTTGCCTTCTGGAATCGGCACGATTGTCGTATCTGCGCCTCTGGATAGCGTGGATAAGACTCTGCAACACCTCACTTGGTTGTATCTCTTAATTAGTTTGATTGTCTTGATTGCGATTGGAGTGATTGGTCAGCTCATTATTCGCTTGAGCATGCGACCTCTCACAAACATTGAGGAGACCGCCCGCGCAATTGCGGATGGCGACCTGTCGGCTCGTCTGGATGAGGACACAAGCAATACCGAGGTTGGTCGATTGACGCAATCGCTCAACACTATGTTGGGGCGAATCGAAGAATCATTTGCGGTTCGAGTTGATTCTGAAAATAAATTGCGTCGCTTTGTTGCAGACGCCAGCCACGAGCTGCGCACACCGTTAACGGCTATTCGCGGCTTTGCCGAATTGCATCGCCAGGGCGCTGTGACTGGCGAAGAGAAGACCAAGGAATTAATTGGCCGGATTGAAAAAGAATCTGTTCGAATGTCCTCATTGGTTGAAGATTTGTTGTTGTTGGCGCGAATGGATCAACAGCGTGAATTAA
The DNA here is from genome assembly GCA_903938735.1 of uncultured Actinomycetes bacterium. GTDB lineage: Bacteria > Actinomycetota > Actinomycetes > Nanopelagicales > Nanopelagicaceae > AAA044-D11. The sequence continues at coordinate 2,732 of CAJAEK010000165.1, forward strand.
AGCGCGAGCCGGTGGATGTCGTTCAACTCGTCAACGAGGCACTCGCATCGGCCGAAGCCGCTGGTCCAGATCATCACTTCACCAGCACAATCTCGGGCGAAGATATTTTCGTCTTGGGTGATTCACATCGAATCCATCAAGCGGTCGGCAATTTGTTGGCTAATGCGCGAACACATACGCCGGCTGGCACACAGATCAACTTAGAGGTCACGCAATCAGAGTCCGAGGTCGTAATTGCAGTTAGCGACAACGGTCCAGGTATCGCAGAAGCAGATTTGAGCCGGATATTTGAACGTTTCTATCGCGCAGATGCATCACGTGTTCGCTCCAGCGGTGAAGGAAGTGGCCTTGGCCTAGCGATTGTCTCCGCTGTCATGAACGCTATGGGCGGCACGGTCAGCGTTAAATCGGAGCTTGGCGCTGGTTCAACCTTCGCACTGCACTTTCCGCTCATCGCTGATTAAATTGGAGGATGCTTGGTGGAATCAACAACGGGATGTTCTTTGGATCCTTCGCGGGCTTTTTTGGCCTCGGCATCCTGATTCTCTTTCTTAAGTGGACCTTTCCTAATAAACACAAAGCGCGAGAGAAAGCCGAACGGCGCGCAATCAAGAAGTCTCTTCAAGAATTGAAGCGCAAATAATGGGCTTGGCGGTTGTTACTGGTGGATCACGCGGCTTGGGTTATGAGACGGCGCGAGCGCTGAAAGAAGCCGGCCATGACCTTGTTTTGGTTGCAAAGGATCCTGTTCGGTTGGCGCAATCCGCAGCAACTCTCGGCGCTAACTACATAGCGATAGACCTCGAAGATATTGATGCGGCGCGTGATGGCTTCCGCTTACTTCTTGAAAAATACGGCACTCCGGAAATTTTGGTGCTGGCGCACGGCGTAATGAGCGAGAAGATGTCGAAAACGCTGCGCACCACCAACGAAGAGTGGCGGCGCGTAATGGCGATCAACTTGGATTCGGTCTTCTGTGCGCTCAATATTCTTGCTGCACCAATGGCAGAGGCCCGCAACGGACGCATCATTATTTATTCTGCTTGTTTGGGTCGTATGACTGGTCCCGGTAACGCCGGTGGTTTAGTTCCGTACCGCGTCAGCAAAGCAGGAGTAAATGCGCTGGTTCGCAATCTTGCACACGAAACTGGTCATGGTTCGCGCGGTTTGTTGGTCGATGCGGTCTGTCCTAATCACACCCGAACCGATATGGGCGGACCCGATGCGCCATTGTCAGTAGAGCAAGGTGCCGACACTGCAATCTGGTTAGCAACTCGATCTTTCGATCCCGCCACCGACAAAACAGGCCTCTTCTGGGAAGAACGCCAAGTTATTGATTGGTAGAAGGATTCGCTTCCATCT
>CAJAEK010000166.1 GCA_903938735.1 uncultured Actinomycetes bacterium
CCGCCCTTTATCGCCTTCTTCATTCTCTTCGTCATCATCAACAACGCGTTCACCCTCTCGGCGTCGACATCCCACTTCTTTTCACTCGTCTCCAAAATCTTCTTGAGCGCTGGCATCTTTGCGATGGCAACCAACGTGAAATTCTCGGCGCTGCGAACAATCGGCGCGAAACCATTCCTCTTCGGCATCTCGGCATGGATTATCTCCGGTGCGTTAACCCTCGGCATCTTGCACGCCGTAGGCATTTAGTCACCCAAAGTAGTTTTAATATATCTTGGATTTGGTAGTAACGGCGGGAATATGGGTCTAAATTAAGAGAAGCCCAGAGATTCCAACCTCTGGGCTTCAATACCCTAAAGCAACCCTGGCGGATCTTCAGGTTCTGGCTCTTCTTGGATAGGAAGAGACTTTCGCAGCGCTAACCAATTAATGGCTAGCGAAGCGATAGCGATTGCAGTTGCAATCCAGTCTTTTAGATTCATCATGTCGCACCTCCTCTCTACCTCAGCTGGTGCTGAGGATTCGGTCCCGTAGCGCGTGCAAAGCGAAAAGGACCTTGGAGAGGAGTGAGCGATCTGAAGATAGATACAGTTCCCGAGAAGCCGTGCAACAATCCACATATGAGACGACGTATCGGATTAATCGCAGCAGCGCTTGTAATCACAACAATCCCGACAGCGTTTGCAATGGGATCAGGCAATCCATATGTCGATGCGCAGACTGGATTGCAATACGGCGTCTATGAACCGACAAACACCTTGGGATTGCCTTTTACCTCAATTAATCTCACGTCATGCAAGCTGGGAGAAGATGACGCGATCGTTGCGAACTATGCAAAGGGCGCGAAGAAAATCATCGTGACCGAGCGAATGACGACGACCGCGTGTTCCACCAAGCAACTTGGTCTCGGGAAATTTATGTCGGTAGTGCACGTGAGAGTGACGCCCGCCAAGATCTTCAAGCCGGTCGCTATAGACATCTACGGGGTTGGCTTCACTGCTGCGCAATTGGCGCCAGTCACACAATCACTTCTACCGGCCGACCGCATGACCTTGGGTATTGCTTCTGGCGGCTCCGTTCTGCCACCCATCATGATCAAGCCACAGAACAACTTTGCAGCAAGCGTCCGACTCTCTAATGTGGTCGTCTTTGTTGTCACCGACCCAGCAACGTGGAGTGCGAAAGTGGCCAATCCATCTATCGCGACCTTCGTGCCGGGCGGCAATCACGGAACATATGTGACGAACCCAGGTATGCAACCGCTACGAGTCGGCTCAACCAAGGTTCAGCTATTCGATGCGGGCAAATATATTTCGACGGTCACCATCACCGTCACGAAATAGTTAGCCGATGCGGGAGTTAATAATCCCTACGACATCACTCTTTGATGGCGCAATCGGGTTATTCGACGTGACCGAATCAGCAAGGGTGGTGTCCGCGATGCCATCGACCATATCCGCCTTAACACCGTAATGTCCGAGTGCAAAGCGAATGTTGATGTCATCAGCTAATCCACGAACGGCGTCAATCGCACTCTTTGCATCAGCTTTGACGCCCATGTCATTTCCCACCGTGGCATAAATATCGGCAACTGACGTGGAGTTGAATTCCATGACTTCGGCTAAGACAGCAGCAAGCGCTTCACCATGAGCCGCACCTACGTGAGCCGAGACAGAGTGCGCAATGCCGTGGACCAAGCCAAGGCCGGACAAGGTGAGAGCAAGACCAGCAAGGTGCGCGCCGACCAACATGTCGCCACGAGCATCAACATTCTTTCCGTCGCGAACCGCGGTAGGGAGCGAACGTGAAATCAACTTGATGGCCTCGTGGGCGTATGCAGCAGAAATAGGGGAGCGACCCTTGGACGTCAGCGATTCAATCGCGTGGGTCAACGCGTCAATGCCGGTTCCCGCTGTTGGACGTGGTGGCAACCCCAGCGTGAGTTCAGGATCAAGAATTACCGCAGCAGGGGTGGTCGAAGCATCGCCAACATAAAACTTGCATTGCTTAATCGGATCATCGATAACGCCCCAGTTATTGGTCTCGCTGCCCGTGCCAGCTGTCGTAGGAATCGCAATGATGGGAATCGCTGGGTGGTCTGGAGTAATCGAATAATTGAACTGCGCCGATGAGAAAGTGGGATTGGCGGCAACCAACGCAACGCCCTTGCTGGAATCCAGCGACGATCCACCGCCGAGCGCAATCAAGCAATCTGCACCGAATGCCACAGCCGCCTTTGCTGCCGTATCTATCAGCGTGGTCGTTGGGTTGGGCTTAATCTCGGTAAAAGCTGCGTTCTGAATACCGGCACTCTTAAGAATGGCCTCAACTTGAGCAAGCACGCCAGCGTTTGCGACGCCTGGGTCGGTGATGATGAAAACCTTTGATGTACCAAGGCCAGCAATAACCTCGGGCAACTGCGCGACCGAACCAGCTCCAAATCGAATGTTGACGGTTCCTGGTGTCAGGGTGAATGCATTCATTGCAGTGCCTTTCCGAGCAGTCGTAAGTGTGGGTCTGGTATTCGGTACATCTAGTATTCAGTAAGAGATTGCGTAATTCGGTCTGCCGCGCTACGCATCTCTTGCGCTGCAGACATTAGCTGCTTTTCAAATCGTGCTTTAGGGGCCGCAACGTTAAGCGCCGCAACAATTGAGCCTGCAAAATCGTAAATCGGAACGCTTGTTCCAACAAGTCCTGGTTCGTATTCCTCTATGACGGTCGCGTAACCATCCTTACGAATCTTTTGTAGCATTTTGAGCAACTCTGCACCGGTCTTAGTCAGACAGAGCGCAGGAGCGCCCTTGATGTTCTGAGTCGGTGGATACAACCGCTCGATTTGATCGTCAGCCAATCCGCTCAGCAATACTCGACCAGACGAAGTCATATAACTGGGTGCGGTGACGCCCATCCAACTCAACGCACGAAAACCATGCGCGGGGGATTCGGAGTGAATCGTGACGACATTCAACCCTTGAAGAACTGTTAGGTGAACGGTCTCACCTAACGCATGAACCAACCCATGCATCTCTCCGCGGGAAGCAGAAACTAATTGCGCCTCAAAGGTGTAACGAGCCATCGCATAAAGCCGAGGACCGACGATGACGCCGGCACCTTGGCGGAGCAGCATCCCGGTATCGATTAATCGCGAAACCGCACGGCTGGTCTGAGACTTATCTCGGCCGGTCTTTGCAGCGATTTCGTTGTTGCGTTGGGGCACGGGAGATGCACTCGCGACCGCCTCGACTATCTCGAGGTCGCGTTCGAGCCCACCGTTGCGGGTGGGGGCGTTTACAGGGGCGCTATTTGGCATCGTTGCAAATAATACAACTCTGGTCGCGCCTATTGCAACGGAGTTGCAAGAGGGTCAAGATATGGGACGTGGATATCAAACCGCCGAATCTCTGGCAGTTCATCAATATTCAGCATTCCAAAATTCTGAGCGAAGTCTTTGCGCAATGCGAACTCGTTCTATTAGTTATTGCGATCGTCGCACTCACCGGAATTCTCACCGGCGTACTCGTGCATCGCCACGTTGCACTTGTTGAGGCCGTTACGGGCTTTTGGTCCATCGTGTACACGATTCCGTCGCTGGCAATGCTGGTCTTCTTTATCGGACCATTTGGTCTTGGTTGGGTTCCTGCTGTGATCGCGCTGGTTCTTTATGGCCAATTGCCAATCGTTCGCAACACCATCGTTGGTCTTCGTTCAGTTGAGCCTGCAATCATGGAGTCAGCATCGGCGATGGGCATGAAGCGATTTACCGTGTTGCGCAAGGTGCAGTTGCCATTGGCATGGCCCGTCATCATCGTGGGCATGCGCGTCTCCTGTATGTTGATCTTCGGCTTGTCTGCAATCGCTTCTTATGTCGGCGGACCCGGCCTTGGTGATTATCTTTTCAGCGGCCTTTCTAATCTCGGTTCGTTTAACTCAATGAATCAAACGCTTGTTGGCGCATTTGGAATCACGCTGTTGGCGTTGATTTTCGATGCGCTCTTTGTCTTGGTCAAGAAAATAACTACTGCAAAGGGGTTGCGAATTGCCTAACGTACATGGCGAGGAAATCAGACTTGAGAAGTTAACCAAGCGATATCCCAACACCGAAAAAGATGCAGTGAAAGAGTTCAACCTGACTATCCCAGCGGGCGAGCTCGTTGTTTTCGTTGGTCCATCTGGTTGCGGTAAGACCACCACCATGAAGATGATCAACCGCATCATCGAGCCAACATCAGGCAAGATTCTTATCGGTGGCAAAGATGTCACCAATACCCCAGCCCACGAGCTGCGTCGCAATATTGGCTACGTCATCCAGCAAATTGGCCTCTTCCCACACATGAAGATTTCCGACAACGTGGCGACCGTGCCGAACCTGCTCGGCTGGGACAAAGCGAAGACCAAGGCGCGCGTGAACGAACTGCTTCACTTGGTTGGCCTTGACCCTGCCGAATACGGTAATCGATATCCCAAGCAGCTCTCTGGCGGCCAACAACAGCGTGTCGGCGTTGCCCGTGCGCTCGCTGCTGACCCAGCGGTCTTGTTGATGGATGAACCGTTCGGTGCAACCGACCCCATCACACGTGTTCGTCTACAGAAGGAATTCCGTGCCCTACAACGCGAACTCAAGAAGACCGTCGTTTTCGTTACGCACGACTTTGAAGAGGCGTTGCTGTTGGGTGATCGCATCGCGGTCTTGTCCGAGCAATCTCATGTCGAGCAATACGGCACTCC
>CAJAEK010000167.1 GCA_903938735.1 uncultured Actinomycetes bacterium
CGGCTTTGCGAAGTCACGCGATATGGCACGCCAGCTCGTTCGTCACGGACATTTCTTGGTTAACGGCAAGAAGGTAAACATTCCTTCATTCCGCGTAACTCCAATGGATGTTATTGACGTCGTTCCAGGCTCTATCGACACCACACCATTCATCGTTGCTTCAGCCGAGCTTGGCGAGAAGGCAATCCCAGCATGGATGGAAGTTGTTGGTTCCAAGCTTCGTATCTTGGTTCACGCTCTTCCCACCCGCACTGTGATTGACACTCAAGTCCAAGAGCAGCTGATCGTTGAGCTTTACAGCAAGTAATTTTTAAAACCGTTTAGAAACCCAACGGAGATCAAATAGTGGATCTCCCAAACGTTCGGAGGAAATAAGTGCTAATTGCACAACGCCCCATCCTCTCTGAGGAAGTAGTAAGCGAATACCGTTCACGGTTCATCATTGAGCCATTGGAACCAGGTTTCGGTTACACCCTTGGAAACTCGCTTCGCCGTACCTTGTTGTCATCGATTCCTGGTGCAGCTGTCACCAGCATTCGTGTCAACGGTGCGCTTCATGAGTTCTCAACTCTCGAGGGTGTTAAGGAAGATCTCACCGAGGTCGTCTTGAACATCAAGAACCTCGTGATTTCATCAGATAACGATGAGCCAGCTTTGATTTACATCCGCAAGAGCGGCGAGGGTGTCGTAACCGGCGCCGATATCGCAGCTCCAGCGGGCGTTGCAGTTCACAACCCAGAGCTTCACATCGCGACCTTGAACTCGAAGGCGAACTTCGAAGTCGAGCTCACCATCGAGCGTGGCCGTGGTTATGTCACTGCAGTAGCTAATAAGCAGGCGGGCGGAGAAATCGGCCGTATTCCTGTTGATTCAATTTACTCACCAGTGCTTCGCGTTACCTACAAGGTAGAAGCAACTCGTGTTGAGCAGCGCACCGACTTCGATCGCTTGATCGTTGACGTTGAGACCAAGCAATCAATGAAGCCTGCCGATGCAATGGCATCAGCCGGTAAGACATTGGTTGAGCTCTTCGGTCTTGCTCGTGAATTGAACGAAGCAGCCGAAGGTATTGAGATGGGACCTTCCATCCAAGATGCCGCACACGCTGCTGACCTTGCTCTTCCTATCGAAGACTTGGACCTCACCGTTCGTTCGTACAACTGCTTGAAGCGTGAAGGTATTCACACTGTCGGCGAGCTTGTCGGACGTTCCGAAGCAGATTTGATGGACATTCGTAACTTCGGTTCGAAGTCAATCGATGAAGTGAAGGCAAAACTTCACTCAATGGGTCTTTCCCTTAAGGACAGCCCAGTTGGATTCGATCCAACACAACACGCAAACTATGGAGCAGGCGACGATGACCTCGTTGACTCTGCAGAGCAGGCCTAGGGAGAACGACCATGCCACAACCAGCTAAAGGACCACGCCTCGGTAGCGGTCCAGCACACGAAAAATTGTTGCTAGGTACCCTGGCTGAACAACTTTTCGAGCACGGAAAGATCACAACAACAGAGACCAAGGCCAAGCGCCTTCGTCCGTTGGCTGAGCGCTTGATCACTCAAGCTAAAGCAAACGATCTCTCTGCACGTCGTCGCGTTATGCGCACCATCGCTAACAAGGGCGTCGTACACACACTCTTCACCGTAATTGCACCACGCTTCGCGACTCGTCCTGGTGGATACACACGTATTACCAAGGTCGGTCCTCGCAACGGCGACAATGCACCAATGGCGGTAATTGAGCTCATCAACGATTAATTCGTTGTTGCAATAGCCCCAAGTAGTTAGTTATGAACGAAGCCACTCTCTTTCCGGAGAGTGGCTTTCGTCGTTTAAAGATTGAACTTTCCTACGACGGCACTAATTACTACGGCTGGGCGAAGCAGCCGGATCAACCAACGCTGCAAGAGAGCGTTGAATCCGCGCTATCGATGCTTGCCCACACCCCGGTTTCCACGGTCGTCGCGGGTCGCACCGATGCTGGTGTGCACGCAACCCAACAGTTCATCCATGTTGATATTCCGGAGAAGCCACCATTTCCAGATAAAGAATGGAATATCCCTAACTGGGCTTATCGCCTCAATCGCATTCTGAATGAAGATATTCGAGTTCTCAACGTTGATTACGCGCCCGAAGGATTTCATGCTCGCTTTTCGCCGACAGCGCGCCACTACACCTACAAAATTGCGGACGGCTTAATGACTTTGCCACCGCTTACTCGCTTTGATGTGGCGCCTTGGTATCGCCGGTTGGATGAAGATCTCATGAATGAGGTCTGTCAGCCGCTGCTCGGCGAACACGACTTCAAGGCGTACTGCAAGTTCCGCGAAGGTGGAACAACGATCCGCACCTTGCTGAAATTCCATTGGTATCGCCTCGAAAACGGTTACTTAGCCGCTGATGTTTCCGCCGATGCCTTCTGTTATTCGATGGTCCGCAATCTGGTGGGCGCCGCCGTCAGCGTGGGCGAGGGGCGTTTCCCCTCCAGCCGAATGGTCGATTTGCTGAACAATCAAGAGCGCGTCACGGACAGCTATGTATTCCCGGCCCGCGGCCTATCCTTGGTTGGCGTGGATTACCCAAGCGAAGATCAATTAATTGAACGCGCAAAAATTGCGATGGCTAAACGCGTCGACGACTAATAATAAATTTTCTTACTTCAAGCGCAAGCGTTGGAAC